>CAJARE010000141.1 GCA_903944255.1 uncultured beta proteobacterium | reverse complement strand
TGGTTATGCACCTCATAAACCAATCCTCATTTTGCTATTGCTTGAGAGAATTCTGAACGGCCATGCCAATAGCTTTTCATTTGCAGAGCTTGATCATGATCTTAAGAAATGGCTTGAGAAGTATGGCTCTAACAATGCCTCCAATACCCGCAATGAGCCCTTCTGGCGCTTAAAGAATGATGGCATATGGGATATCAATGGGCCAATTGAGCTCAACTCACAGAGCGGCACACCTACCCCTAACCAATTAATTGAAGCCAATGTCTCTGCACAACTTAAGGATGACCTTTATCAAGGAATCAGAAATAATCCAGAACTGATTGCAGAGATTGCCAAGACCATTGTCACTCGGTTTATATTCGAGCCTTTACAGTCATCCTTGCTAGCTGATGCTGCGCCAACAATAAAGCTACTAGATCGCCAATATTGGTGGGTCAGCCAAAACCAAACCTACAAGCATGAAGTTCCAGGGAACTTTATGTGGTCCCCTAAAACAAATTCAAGGGGCGGCAGAGTTCCTTCATATGACTTTATGAAAGAAATGAAGGTAGGAGATATCGTATTTTCATTTGCTGATACCTATATCAAAGCAATTGGGGTGGTAACCAGCCCAGCACAGTCGAGTGTTAAGCCTGACTTTGGAAATGCGGGTGCCAATTGGTTGGACGATGGTTGGCTAGTAGATGTCGCTTTTCAAGAATTGGGGGTGGCGCAATTTAGACCTAGAGAGCATATGGGACTATTAAACCCTACGCTACCCGGCTTACTCTCGCCTATTCGTCCAGATGGGTCTGGCAACCAAATCTATTTAGCAAAGATTTCAGGGGAAATGGCTGATGTACTAATAGCCCTGTCTAGAGGCGTAGGAGATTCAATTGTAGATGAGTTATCTCAAAATCTAGACTTTGTTCCCCCCAACGATGAAATCGCAGAGGTTGATGAAATCATTATGAGAACCGATATTGGGCCTACACAAAAAACCCAAATGATCAACTCAAGAAGAGGTCAAGGAGTTTTTAAAGCACAAGTCAGGCAAATTGAGAGGGCTTGCAGGATCACTAAAGTAACAAACCCAAGGCACCTCATTGCAAGTCATATCAAGCCCTGGAAAAAGTCGAATGATGCAGAAAAAATTAGTGGTTATAACGGTCTACTGCTAGCACCCCACATAGATCACTTATTTGATAAGGGTTTTATTTCTTTTGAGGGAAATGGCAATTTAATTCTTTCGAGCCAATTAGACAATTCTGTTCTAGATAAATGGTGTATTGATAAGAACATCAATGTAGGTAGCTTTAGGAATGAGCAGCAACAGTTTTTGGAGTACCACAGGGATGTGGTGTTAGTATAAAGTTCGACGGACTAGTGATCCGTTGTACATGATTTAAAAATTAAACCCGGACCCTCCCAGGGCACCTAAAGTCGACGGGGGTATATATATTTTGATACACACCCTAATCTAAACGGTTCTAATTTTTTGGACTTAAATACTCTCAAAGCTGCTGATAGTAGTCACGTATTTTCTTAGCCATGAGCACACGACGTTCTGCTAAGAATGCAGGATAGTCACTTAGATTTCCAGATATGACCATATCAATTGGAATGGAGTTTTCTTTAAAGTTTTGCAGTAAGTCAGCCTTATCCTGAATGCCGCCAAATATTGGATTTCCTGATTCACACTGGGCAAGAGCCTGGGCAAAATATTCCGAAGGATTCTTGTCCCCAATTTTTATGTTAATTTCTTGTTGAGTTAGCGCATAGTTAGCAACCTGGTTATATTCAGCCCTTGAATTACCTTTACCTTTTAGGAAGTTCTTGGGGAAGATATGATGAATGTCTCCTTGATGAACCAATAATTCAGTGGCTTTAATATCTTTGGAGAAT
>CAJARE010000140.1 GCA_903944255.1 uncultured beta proteobacterium | reverse complement strand
TAAATCAATGGGAATGTAATAACTGCTAACGACGAACGTTACGCACTAGCCGCTTAATTGCGGTTGCCCCTGAACTGATTCTCTCTTGGGTCAGGTAGCGCAAGCTACATCAGGGTCATATACAAGAGATAAGACTATTTCGTGTCACGAGGAATAGTACGAAAACTAAGTGAATCGTTAGTTGGAAACGTGTCAATCTGTGTCTAGCTGATTAAATTAAATGATATGACTAAGTATGTAGAACTTGTTGTGGAGGATTTGCGGACGCGGGTTCGATTCCCGCCGACTCCACCATTTTGAAGTACGTAACAAGCAAACGCCACCTATTAGGGTGGCGTTTGACCTTCTAAGCAATCAATTACTCACATTAATTAAATTGATAGCTCATGCCAGCTTGAAAATTCAGCGGTGCTCCAGCAAAAATACCATCCGGACTACGGCTAGAAATATAGCGCTTATCAAACACATTATTCACTGCTCCGAAAACCTTCCAATCTTTATTAATGGCGTAGTTAGCACTCCAATTAACTGTTGTAAAAGCGGGCACCTCACCCAGCGTTCCAATAGCATTTTGAACCACAGTATTTGCTGAGTCAGCATACTGATTGGAAACATAATTTAAGCTAAGCAAAGTATTGAAGCCATTCTTTTCATAACTGACACCTAGGTTGGATGTCAATTTAGGGGTATAAGGAATGCGATTGCCGTCACGCCCCAAAGAATTGGTACCAACAAACTTTGCAACCGGTATGTAAGTGGCATTAGCATTCATCGCCCAGCCATAACCTAACTCATAACCCAGAGATGCCTCGGCGCCCTGATGCAAACTTTTACCTCCGTTAGCCTTTGAAATTCCCGCAGCCAAACTCTGGTTCACAATTTGATTGCTAAAGTTCATACTAAAGATAGCTGAATCATAAGAAAAAGCTCCTGACCGCCCTCGTAATCCCAATTCCATATTGGTAGAACGTTCTGGGGCCAATTGCTGATCGACCCCCTTGTCATCAATCGCCGTCGCTAATTGAGCTGGTGCAAATCCCTTGTAAATGCTGCCATAGACTTGCGCTTGCGGTATGAGCTGCCAGGTTGCCCCAATTTGCGGAATGGTTTCCACATTTTTAGCGCTTCCCGACTTGCCGGTGATGACATTTGAGCGGGTTTGGTTATAGCTTTCAACTCGCACCCCTGGTATTAAAGCAAAGTTCTCAGTTAAAAGAAATCGATTCTGTCCATACAAGGCAATCGAGTTAGCCTGATTGTTTTCATGCATTGAAACCCGCCCAGAATATGCCAATGTTTTTGAGCTTACCAACTGATTAATTTGAGATTCCGTGTGTAAACGCACACCAAACTCCGCCTCGTTAGCAATTCCCAAGGCCTTATAGGCATGATTTACTCGAGAATCGATGCCCAACATTTGAAACTCTCGATTTCGACCGACCTGACAGTCAGATCCGACATTACAGGCCTTAAAAATCGTAGCGTCTTGGGTTCGCTTCATAATACTTTGTCGCCAATAATTTCGGGACAGCTTACTCCAATACATCAAAGTATTGATTTTGGTATCTGAATCAACTTCTAATAAGTGATTGACGTCTACTGCATTTCTTTGGGTAATAAAACGGTCATTAGGTGCCGGATTATCACTAGAGCGATTGATATATTGGGTTGGACGCAGACCTACATAAGACGTATTGATATTGTTATCGTAATGCGTGTACTTAAGGCTTAGCCACTGATTTTGCCCAACCTCAATGCCGCCCTTCATGAGGATGTCGTACATCTTAAAACCATTTCCTTGATACCCATTGGACTCAGATTGAATTAGGTTAATTCCACCAATTGCACCATTTGTGGACGACTTGCCTCCGGCTTCTATCTCTGCCAAGCGATAGCCATAGTCGCCAACCTTGCCGGTTAACTTAAAGCCTTGCGATGGTGTTTTGGTGAGGTAATTCACTACCCCTCCAATATTAGAGGGCCCATATTGAAGACCTGATGCGCCCTTTAATACTTCAATCCCACCAATTCGCTCGACTGGAGGGCTGTAGTAGGAAGCGTTAGAAATAAATAGGCTAGGTTGAATTGGTGCGCCATCCTCCAGCAATAACACTTTTGAACTACGACTGGGATTCAAACCTCGTATGCCAATATTGGGAATGGCCCCAAAACCCCCTTCATCCCCTCGAATATTGACGCCAGGAACCGTCCTTAAAACATCTTGCAATGATTGAGGCTGCAACTCCTCCATTCTCTTTTGATCAATCACATCGACTGTCCCAGGAATTTTGCTCGAGGCATTTTGCTCACGACCAACAATATCAATTCTGGGCAATTCAATATCTTGAGCTTTAACCCAACTTGAAAAAGAGCTTCCGCACAACAATGCAATTGATGAAAACCAGGCGAGCCTGTTTCGATAACGTAAAACATCTTGATGCTTCATATACCATCTCCAGTGATAACAACAAAAAATCGCTGGCTATATGCATATGAAGATGCTCTTGCTGGCTAGTAAGCTATTTCATAATTACTTTGTCAAAATGAGTTTTCCCAATTTAGTAATGCGCAATTGATACATTTGTCCGTCATGAGTAATAAACATTTGCCTTCCTTGACCAAGCAGAGTCTCACTTGAAACAGTCTTTGGCAAAGGGTTGGCAGAGCGAAAGTATTTCAAATCATCTTCTATGGTTTTGTTTTCATTCAAGTACTACCCCCCTCCAGACTAAAATAAATGGGAGCCTGAAAACACTGCGAAGAGTAGTTGAGGTTTGAAGAATCTGGCAGAAATCTCCATTGCGATAAGGTTGTGAGCGCCGACTTATCTAAACCCTGAAAGCCTGAACTCTTAGAAACGCTAGCTTCATCCACAAAACCACTTTGGTTAACGCACAACTTAATCATCACCAAGCCCTGCTCTTTTAGCTTTCTACTTAACAAGGGATAATTTGGCTTAGGGTTATGCAGAACTTGCCTAGGAATGAGGCTCGATGAAGGACTAACCCCTCCCCCGCTAGCGCTGATAGAAGGAAGCTCAGACTGCCTAGAGTTTAGGTTTTCAGTGGAGGTAATTGCGCTCGGTTTAGATATTGACTTGTATTGATCTTGACTGGATTGATGTGCTCTTGGATTGACTAAATTTACCATCATAGATTCTGAAGCGAGCGATCTTTCCCCCTCAAAAGATGGAGGTGAAAATAGTAGGAAAACTAAAAAATGGATTATGACTACACCTGAAATAATCAATGCATTTCTAGGTTGCAAACTACAGAACAAATGATTTCCTTAAAGATTAAACAAGTAAAGAGTGGGTAATTGCACTGAAAAATCTTTCAGCAACTACAGACTCTCTACAAATATTTTAAGGATGATGCATTTGATAAACAACCACAATCCCAATGGGGATCAGGTTAGTAGGGCTATTGTTGTGTTACTACTTTAGCGCTAAACGCCAAAGCGAAGTCACTTCTTTAGAGCGCGCCGCATGTAATGCATCTGTTTTATCAAATACTTTTGAGTGATGTGGTTTTGTATCGATACGCTCTAGTACTTTTAAGCCAGCTTGCTCAACCCATGTCAGCAGCTCTTCTCGTGTTCGCAAACCAAGATGCTCAGCTAAATCCGAAAGAATCAACCAAGCCTCACCAGAATTGAGTAAATGGTCTTTGAGTCCACTCAAAAAGCCTTTTAGCATTTGACTCTCAGGGTCATACACCGCATGCTCTAGAGAGGAGCTTGGTCTAGCTGGTAGCCATGGTGGATTGCAAACGATTAAGGCTGCTTTATCCGCTGGAAATAGATTTGTCTTAAGAATTTCTATTTGTGAGGATAGTCCTAAGCGCGCGATATTTTCCTTGGCGCAAGCTATAGCGCGATCATCTTGATCCGTTGCAATAATCTTTTTGATTTCTCGCATTGCCAATACTACTGAGAGTACGCCGGTTCCAACCCCAACATCAAAGGCGATAGAGTTTTTCTGAATAGCGGCGGGTAATGCTGCCTTGAGAACAAGTTCAATATATTCACCACGGATGGGAGAGAAAACGCCGTAGTGCGGATGAATACGAATTTCTTCATCATCCCTCGCCAAAATAGGCACGCCTTTTTTACGCCACTCATGTGCACTGATCACACCAAGCAACTCACGAAGAGAGATGACGTAAGGTTCGATCTGCTCACCATAAGCTTCTAGGCAAGCTTGCGCGACATCCGGTGCGCGCCTTAAAGAGATACTATGGTCAGCGTTGATTGGAATCAATACCATTCCCAAAATGCGAGCTCGCTGTGATTGGGCAAGGCGGTGGAGATTGAAGATATCTAATGAGGTTTGATTCTTTGTCTTCTCAAGTCGATCTGCCCGCTTCGCTTTTTTGGGTGGCTTATCCACTCTTCGTACCATAGCCTGCAAAAGCTGTCGGGCATTCTGAAAGTCTCCCTTGTAAAGCATCGCCGTACCTTCACAAGCTAAGCGATACGCAATATCAGCAGTCAGCGTGTCGTCAACGATCTGAATCTTTTTATGCGGAGCAATACCATTTTCAGAATGCCACTTAGCACTATGGGTTTGTCCGCTATCTTCCCATTGAAGAGTTTCTAATGGGATCACCTAGGAAACCACAAAACGATTGTTTTGATAATCTGCTATGGCCTGTTCAATCTCGGCACGCGTGTTCATCACAAAGGGTCCGTATTGCACAATAGGCTCATGCAATGGCAAGGCGGCCAAAACAATCAATTGCGCGCCCATTACTCCGGCCTTTATCTTCAAGCGGTCACCATCACCCAAAATTATGGCAGCCTGTTTTGGTGCTGACCTCATTGGGTCGCCAACTTCTAGATCACCTTCATATACATACAAAAATGCATTTTGCTCTTTAAGAATAGGGCACTCGAATTGTGCATTGGCTGGTAAGTGCACATCTAAAAATAAGGGTGCAGTGCTAATTCCCTGAACTGGCCCTTGAGTAAATTTGCCATCCTCCTCAAAGGCACCGGCAATCACTTTTACTGACCCGCCATTACTTAAAGAAACCTTAGGAATATCTTCCACCTGAATATCTTGATAACCAGCGGGCTTCATTTTTTCTTTAGCAGGTAAATTAATCCATAACTGAAAACCGCGCATGGCACCACTGACCTGCTGTGGCATTTCAGAATGAATGATGCCCCGTCCAGCAGTCATCCACTGCACGCCCCCACTTTTTAAATTTCCTTGGTTGCCCAGATGATCTTCATGCAACATATGCCCTTCTAGCATGTAGGTAACCGTCTCAAAACCACGATGAGGATGCGCCGGAAAGCCAGCCACATAATCATTGGGATCATTTGAAGAAAACTCATCAAGCATCAAGAAAGGGTCAAGGCGAACTTGCTGCTGTCCCCCAAGACTTCGGCGTAACTTCACGCCCGCACCATCAGAGGTAGCAATCCCAGGAATCATGGTTTGGATATTACGGATCATGCTGGCGGATGATCCTCAGGATTAACGTCAAGCGCAATTAAGAACCGAGACACCATGTTGTAGGCTGCAACTACAGTAACCAGCTCAACCGTATCCGTACTTCCCAAAGCCTGTTGAAGACGCTTCATCAGCTCGCTATCTACTTTGATATTGCGCGTCATCTGATAAGTTAAATCCACAGCATCATTTTCGACCTGATTAAATAACTGCTTTGGAAAATTGGCTTGTCCAATTAAGCGGATAGCTTGGACCTGTTCTTCAGTGCCGCCCGCTTTCTTAAAAGGGGGCGCATGGTGAAAGAATTCATATTCCGCACCATTGAGTACAGCAACCCCACACATCGCAAGCTCGCGCAACTTCGGATCTAAAGATAAATTGTTACGTATCTCGCCAATGAAATGATTCCAGCCTTCAGCAATTGGGACACTATGCAACAACATCCGATCTAGGTTAATAAAATCGCCACCACGTCTTTTACGAATCGCAGCAACCAATTCTGCTGGTTCCGCTAAATCCATTGGCTGATAAGGAATTAAACGTTCTGACATAAATTCCTTTTATTGAGCCGCTTCTTTAATATTATTTTCAATCACAAACTTACCCCAAACTGCAATTTGCTTACCAATAAAGTTGTTTAATACTTCAGGATTACCTGCCACAATCACAATTCCTTGTGCTTTCAATTTGTCAGCAACAGCGGGTGTTTTTAATGCTTTTGTTACCGCTTGGTTCATCGCATTCACAATCGCTGGCGGCGTCTTACCAGGTGCGAGAACTGCCCACCATGCAGGCGCATTAAATCCTGGGTAGCCACTTTCAGCAATCGTGGGCACATTCGGTAAAGCAGAAGATCGTTTGTCAGTAGTAATCACTAATGGAATAACGCCGCCACTGTCAACGTGTGGCTTGACTAAAAACTCTGAACCGATTGCGAGCTGTACTTGACCGCCTAAGGCATCTTGCATCAATGGGCCGCCACCACGATAAGGAATATGGTTCCAGTCAAAACCAGCTTGCTTAGCTAAACGTGCTATTGCTAAATGTCCCAAACTTCCAATACCAATAGAGCCATAGCTAAATTGCTTACCTGTTTTTGACATCTCAACTAGCTGCTTAAAACTCGTAATACCTGATGCTTTGCTAGCAACTAAGACCATTGGCGAAGTACCAATTAAAGTCACTGGAGCAATATCTTTTAAGGTGTCATAGGGAAGCTTATCCTTCAGAATAGGATTTACACCATGTGTGTCAAAGACTACAGCAAAGGTATAGCCGTCGGGATCTGCTCTGGTCATCGCAGCAGTGCCAATCACACCAGATGCACCCCCAATATTTTCAACAATCACGTTTTGCTTTAGCTCAGCCTGTAATGCCGGCGCCAAAATGCGGGCAACTTGGTCCACAGAACCACCTGGTGGAAACACAGCAATCAAGCGAATCGGTTTTTGAGTCGGCCATGTGCCTACCCCGGAGGATTGCGCACTTACAACCCCGCTAATACTCAATATGAATAAGCCCAGTAGAGCTGCTTTTTGGACTATTTTTTGCAAATACGACATAGATAATCTCCTCCAAACGGAAGACCCAAGATTACCACCCCCTCAGCCGGCTTGCTTGATAATGGGCATAATATGAAGCCGATTTTGAACATTGCCGCCTACTTATTCGTAAGTCTTGATAACTTACCGACTCTACGCAGCAAAATGCTTGAGGAATGTAATGCCCGCGAACTGAAAGGCACCATCCTATTAACGGGCGAGGGAATCAATCTGTTTCTTGCGGGCAGAGAACGGGAGATGCGCGAGTTTTTAGATTATTTACGTTCAGACCCCCGCTTTCAATCCCTTACCGCCAAAGAAAGTTGGTCTGAACAGCAGCCTTTTAAAAAGATGCTGATTAAGCTGAAAGCCGAGATCATTCGGATGAATCACCCCAGTATTCGCCCGGAAGAGGGTCGTGCGAACTTCATTACACCTAAAAAATTACAAGAGTGGTTAGATCGCGGTACGGATGATTTAGGGCGCCCCGTCGTGATGCTCGACACCCGTAATGCATTTGAGGTGGAATATGGGACTTTTGAAAATGCCCTGCACTTGAATATCCAAAAGTTCACTGAGTTTCCAGAAGTTATTAGGGCTCATAAAGAAAAGCTTGCGGATAAAACCATTGTGAGTTTTTGTACTGGCGGCATACGCTGTGAAAAATCGGGGCTATATATGCGCGAAATTGGTATGGAACACACATACCAACTAGAAGGTGGCATTCTGAAGTATTTTGAGGAAGTTGGCCATGCCCACTATCAGGGATCTTGCTTTGTCTTTGATCAAAGAGAGGCTTTAGAGCCTAATCTAGACTCCATTCCCCTTGAAGAATCCAAGCGCAAAAATATTAAAGTAAGCTAAGTACGCTTTACAGCTAGCTTTATGAGGGGTCACCCTCGAAAACCCACCCCCACTATTCAGAAAGAATTGGCCATCAATAGTAAAATATTGGCTTTGGTAGATTAATCATTAAAAAAATAAATGGGGTCGCAGACATGTTTAATTCACTCAATCGGCAATGGCCGATTTTTTTATCCTCTCTAACACTTGCTTGCCTTACCTTTATCGCTTGCTCTAGTACGCAAGCGCAAACTCCAGCGGCTAGTACCCCTTATCCCGTTAAACCAATCAAACTGATTGCGCCTGTTGCTGCAGGAGGTGGCCTTGATAACCTTGCGCGCAAGGTGGCCGAACGCTTATCTAAAAATATTGGGCAATCTATTGTGGTGGAGAACATCGGTGGTGGTGGCGGGACAATTGCTGCACAAACAGTTGCAAAAGCAAATCCGGATGGTTATACCCTCATGATCTCCTATGTTGCAACCCATGGTACAAACCCAGCTGTTCGTAAATTACCCTATGACGCTATCAAGGATTTCACACCAATCGGCATGATTGGTGCGACCCCCAATGCCCTCATTATCAACCCCGACTTACCAGTAAAAAATTTAAAAGAGTTTGTTGAGTACACCAAAAAGAATCCCGCGAAACTCAGTTATGGCTCAGCGGGACCCGGAACACTTACCCATCTTGGAGTAGAGCAGTTCAAGCTTGCTTCCAACATCTTCATGGTGCATATTCCTTATCGAGGTATAGGCCCTGCCTTTACTGACCTACTGGCCGGACAAACACAAGCCATGCTTCCAACTCTGTATGCCGCTATGCCGTATTTAAAATCTAATCGCGTCAGGGCTTTGGCGGTGACTGGTCAAAAAAGAAGCATAGCGGATCCTAGCATCCCAACTTTTAAGGAGCTGGGTTACAACGGCTTTGATGGTCAACAGTGGTATGGAATCTCAGGTCCAGCAAACCTACCTGACCATGTCATTAAAAAACTCAATCTCGAATTAAATAAAGTATTGGCCACACCAGAATTTGCTGAGCAAATGGCAAGCGAAGCGATGACACTGATGCCAATGTCTCCGCAACAATTTGAAAACTATATTAAAGAAGACATCGCCCGCTGGGTTAAGGTTGCAAAAGATCGCAATATTGAAATTGAATAATGACTTTTAAGAAATAGGAAAATTATGTCTCACGCTATTGCTGCAGCAGCCGATTTAAATGCGCCACCAGTCACAAAAATATTGGCGCAGTTTGTTACCACACACCCAAGCCAAGGTTGGACTCCAGAAGTAGACCATGAAGCACATCGCACTTTTTTAAACTGGCTTGGTTGTGCAATCGGCGCTGCTAATCATGAAAGTGTGGACTCTTCCCTAGCTGCTATTCGTGAATTTCAGCCAGCCCCTCAAGCAAGCATCCTAGGTCGTAAAGACAAAGTGGATATGGGTGGTGCAGCATTAATCAACGGTATTAGCTCCCATACCTTTGACTTTGATGACACCCATCTGAAGACTGTTATTCACCCAGCAGGTCCAGTAGCCTCAGCCATTCTAGCCCTTGGTGAGCATATGAATGTCAATGGTCGACAGATTATTGACTCAATGATTTTGGGTATTGATGTTGCTTGCCGCGTGGGTAATGCAATGTACCCTGATCACTATCATCGTGGATGGCATATTACTGGTTCTACCGGAATGCTAGGTTCAGCGGCAGCGTGTTCACGCCTTATGCGGCTCAATGAACATCAAACAACAATGGCTTTAGGTATTGCTGCATCTCAACCAGTGGGTATCCGTGAACAGTTCGGCACGATGACCAAACCATTTCATCCAGGCGGTGCAGCCCGTGCGGGACAGCTATCGGCTCTCTTGGCTAAGCATGGGTTTACTGCAAGTCCTAAAGCGCTTGAGGCAGGTCGTGGCTATATGCAAACCGTTTCCACTAAATGCGATTGGTCAGAAATTGATCGCGCTCTTGGAAAATCATTTGAGATTTCTTTAAACACCTATAAACCTTTTGCTTGCGGTATTGTGATTCACCCCGCCATTGATGCTTGTGCTCAGTTACGTGCTCAAGGGGTTAAAGCAGAAGATGTTGAGCGGATTGAACTAAGGGTGCATCCTTTGGTGCTAGAGCTTACGGGCAAGAAAACACCTAAAGACGGTCTTGAAGGCAAGTTTAGTGTTTACCATGGTTGTGCTGTTGGTCTCATTTTTGGGCAAGCTGGTGAAGGCGAATACGCTGACGACATCGTCAATCGCGCTGACGTCGTGGCTCTCCGTGCCAAAGTCAATGCTACTACCGACACATCCATTAGCGAAGCATCAGTGGACGTCAAAGCTTTTCTGAAAAACGGCAAAGAAGTGCATGTCTTTGTGAAGAATGCAATTGGCTCTGTTGAGAATCCCATGAGTGATGCCAACTTAGAGCAAAAGTTTACGAACCTTACTGAGCCGGTTATTGGCAAAGACAAAACGCGTCAGTTAATTGCAGCCTTATGGAAATTAGGACAAGCATCTGATCTTAAAAACATCATTAACCTTTGTACTCCAGGCTAATATTCAAAGCATATCCATGACTCAGCCTCAAATCGTCATCCTCGGAGATTATGAACGCGCCTTACGACGCTTTTCTAATTGGGAAAAACTAGATAAGCTTGCTCAACTCACTTTTCATGATCAGCCATTACGAGATGAAGCTTTATATGAAGCAGTCAAAGATGCTGATGCGATTGCAATAGTTCGGGATCGTTCTCCATTGAATGAGGCAATGATTGCACGTCTGCCTAAGCTAAAGTTTTTGATGTTTACCGGCGAGCGCAATGGCACACTAGATGCTAAGGCCTTACTCTCGCGAAATATTCCAGTGGCAGTAACTCCCGGTGGGCCCTCCAAAGAAACCACTACAGAACTTACCTGGGCTTTAATATTAGGCGCCTCTAAACGCTTGGTTGAAGAAAATAAACTCATCTCATCTGGCGGCTGGCGAGACCAATTATCGGTATTGCCTATGCTTGCAGGCGAGCGTCTTGGAGTCATAGGTCTGGGATCCATTGGAAGTCGGGTTGCTCGAGTTGGTGCAGCGTTTGGCATGGAAGTGGTGACTTGGAGCCCCCATATGACTCCCGAAAGAGCGGCTGTTGAAAATGCTAAAGCAGTAAGTCTTGAAGAGTTATTAAAAACATCCAAGGTTGTCACCATGCACTTAGTAGCAGGCCCTGGAACAAAAGGCTTGCTATCGGCCGATCAACTTGCTCTCATGCGCCCCGACGCTATTTTGGTCAATACCTCTCGTGCAGCATTGATCAACATGACCGATCTTCAAAAAGCGCTTTTAATAGGTAGGCCTCGACAAGCTGCGATAGATGTTTTTGATATTGAACCTCTCCCAGAGTCTGACCCACTTCGCAATACCCCGAATCTTTTAGTAACACCGCATTTAGGATTTATAGCTGAACCTATTTTTGAAGTCTTCTCTAATGGAATTACTCAAACTTTAGAAGCTTGGTTAGAGGGTCGGCCCGTGCCACACCCATTTAAGCCCCAGTAAGCAAAGCCATTCGATCTTGTCTCAATTGACCCCTTTACAGCTCTTTATAAGCTTTAGCAAAATTGCAATGTCTGGTTTTGGTGGGGTATTGCCATGGGCAAGGCGTACTTTAGTTGAGAAAGACAAGATTCTCACTTCAGAAGAATTTAGTGCAATTCTGGGTATCTGCCAAATTGTTCCCGGCCCCAATATTATGAATCTAGCAGTCTGTGTTGGCTCACGCTTTGCTGGAGCTAGAGGTGCATTTGCCGCAGTATTAGGCCTGAGCATCGGCCCGATTTTGCTAGTGTTATTACTTGCGGTTTTATATGACCACTATAGTTATTTAGATTCAGTCAAAGGGATTTTACGAGGCATCTCTGCTGTTGGTGTAGGTTTAATTGCTTCAACTGGATTGAAGATGATGCGCGATGAATTTCAATACCCAGCAATGCTATTGGTAGTCGTCATCACCATCGTAGCGGCAAGTTATTTTCATTTAGGTTTAGGTTGGGTTGTCTTAGTTGCATCCCCATTTGCCCTCTTTTTAGCCTGGAAGAAAGCTCTCAAAAGATGAGTATCTTACTCAGCTTATTTTTAAAGCTTTCTGCTTTTTCTCTAGTTGCCTTTGGCGGGGTAAGCGCGCTTCTTCCTGATTTGCTTGATCTTGCAGTCTACCAAGAGCGCTGGATTGATCTCCAAACCTTTTCAGATTACTTTGCAATAGCGCAAGCAGCTCCAGGACCAAACTTCATGACGGTCACGTTATTGGGCTGGCACTTATATGGAGTCCTTGGCGCATTCCTTGCTACATTCGCGATTGCGTGGCCTTCTTCAATCTTGATTTTTTATCTGCAACGCCTGCTCTTGGGAATCAAAGACCCTCATAAGAAGCAAGCAATCCAATATGCGGCAGCGGCTCTGGCAATTGGACTAGTCCTATCCTCTGCGTGGGAAATTGCCCTACAAATCAATCATGGCGTGGCAGCCTATGTTTTAACGATCTTCACAATCTTATTCACCACCTTTACCCGCTGGCACCCACTGTACTTAATCGTACTTGGTGCCATTATTGGATCAATGGGATTGATCTAAACGTGCTTTCGGCTCCGAATCAAGCGCATGATATTTGGAACTAGCAAAAGGGCAATTGAGATTGCCATCAAAGTACCCGAGATCGGTCTAGTAAAAAACGTACTCCATTCGCCTTGACTAATCGTCAGCGCTTGTCTCATCGATTGCTCAGCCATCGGACCTAAAATTAAACCAATAATTAAAGGCGCGGCTGGAAAATCAAAGCGGCGCATGCCAAATCCAATGATCCCAAAGAAAAACAGTAGGCCCACATCAAATACTGAATTCGATGATCCATATACTCCTGCAACGGATATGACCACAATGCCTGCATAGAGCCATTGCGGAGGAATCTTTAAAAGCTTTACCCATAATCC
>CAJARE010000139.1 GCA_903944255.1 uncultured beta proteobacterium | reverse complement strand
GATTCAGGTTATCGCTCGATGATGAGCGTGCAGTCTTCCCTAGTGATGGTACCCATCAACGAATTTGGCAGCGAAGCCCAAAAGCAAAAATACTTACCTAAATTGGCAACTGGAGAATGGATTGGCTGTTTTGGATTAACCGAACCCAACTATGGATCCGATGCTGGCGGCATGATCACGCGTGCTAAAAAAGTACCTGGTGGCTTTTCTTTAACAGGCTCAAAGATGTGGATTTCCAACTCCCCCATTGCTGATGTCTTTGTAGTGTGGGCAAAAAATGATGAAGGTGTCATCCGTGGCTATATCCTTGAAAAAGGCATGAAGGGCTTAAGCGCACCGAAGATTAGTGGAAAGATGGGTTTACGCGCCTCTATTACTGGTGAAATCGTGATGGATGAAGTATTTGTGCCAGATGAAAATGAATTTCCAGAAGTCACTGGTCTTAAGGGCCCCTTCACCTGCCTTAATTCTGCTCGCTATGGAATCTCTTGGGGCTCACTTGGTGCCGCAGAATGGTGTTGGCATGCAGCACGTCAATACACTATGGATCGCAAACAGTTTGGTAGGCCCTTGGCAGCTAACCAGCTGGTTCAGAAAAAATTAGCAGACATGCAAACAGAAATTACTCTAGCGCTCCAAGGATGTCTTCGTTTGGGACATATGAAAGATGAGGGCATTGCTGCCCCAGAAATTACTTCCATCATGAAACGTAACTCCTGCGGAAAATCTTTGGAGATTGCTCGTATGGCGCGTGATATGCACGGTGGTAACGGCATCTCGGATGAGTATGGCGTTGTACGTCACATGCTGAACTTAGAGGTAGTCAATACCTATGAGGGCACCCATGATATTCATGCCTTAATTTTGGGTCGTGCGCAAACCGGTATTCAAGCGTTTAGCTAATGAATCAATGAGATTTAAGCTTTTCTATGATGGCCTTTGCTAAATCAGCAAAGGCCTGATCATTATCACTCTCTAGTTCTACATATTTTTCTCGATCATAGTTCGGAAAGTTTCGAACGATGGATGAAGAATAGGACGGGTCATAATGCTTGACTAGCAGCTCTTCTACTAAATTTGGAAAATCTCCTGCGTCAATCGCATCATTCCACTTTGCAATTTGGACTTTTCCATAATGCGCGGTGAGCAAAGCCAATTTTTGCTTGAAATAATTGGTATCCGTTAAAAAATGATGATATTCCCGCATTAACCAAGATACCCTTGTAGCTGGACTGGATCGCAATTCAATGCAAACCCCTTTGCGAATTTTTTCCATCAATTCATCAGGGATATGTAAACCCCCTACTTTTTTACTTTCAGACTCTACCAGTACTGGCCTTTTTGGATCGAGCATACGGAGCGCATTCCACAAAGCAGTTTCGAAAGCCTTTTGTGAAGGTTGTTCGATATTGGGCTCATTGCCTAATACTGAGCCTCGATGAACTGCTAGACCTTCTAAATCGAGTACCTGGGCTCCCAAGGCTTTGAGCTCTTGCAAGATACGGGTCTTGCCACTGCCCGTCATTCCACAAATCACCTGAAATGAAAACTGCTGAGCGCTTTGCTCCAAACAATCAATCACAATCCGTCTAAAGCCCTGATACCCTCCTTCAAGTTGCATTGCCTTCCAGCCGATACGATTGAGGATATGAGTAAATGCACCACTGCGCTCACCACCGCGCCAACAATAAATCAGTGGACGCCATTCACGAGGAAACTCTAGGAAATGATTTTCTAGATGAGTGGCAATATTTCGAGAAACTAAAGCAGCACCAAGTTTCTTGGCAGCAAAGGGGGATTCTTGTTTATAAAGAGTGCCAATCTCTACGCGCTCCTCATTATTGAGAACCGGACAATTGACAGCCCCAGGAATATGATCCAAAGCGAACTCTGCGGGTGAGCGCACATCAATCACTTGATCAAACTGATCTAGTTGAGTCAGAAATTGCTCTAAGCTTAAGATATGGGAATTACTGGGCTGCATACGCTTTATGCGTGCAGTTTCTGCAAAATATGTTCAGGCCAAGGCGCAGATTTATTAGTAGTAAGGTCAACCCAAACCATCGTTGCGCCGCCCTCTGCAGCGATCATCTCTGGGCTAGTAGTTAAGGACATCGTAGTAAAGATATCAACGCTAGAATTACCAATCGACCCAATAGCAGTCTTCAGAATCAACTCGCCAGGGTAGGACAATTGTTGAAAGAAATTACAAAAGCCATTAATCATCAACATCGATTCTCGACCTGGGGCAAGGTCATATCCCAGTGAAGTGATCCACTCTATCCTAGCCTGCTCCATATACCGAAAGTAGACAGTATTGTTCACATGTCTAAACGCATCCATATCACCCCAACGAATGGGCATCACCATTTCATGAACCACTCTCTTTTCAGTGGGGATATTAATACGCATTGATGAATGCCTTAATCTAACTGCTTGGCAAGGTAATACAAGTTCGTGGAACGCGCACCAGAGCGGCAGAAAGCCAAAATGGGTTCAGGCATAGTTTTCAGTAAGCGAGCCATTTCTTGAACTTGCGCTGGTGTAATAGAACTTGGTGCTACAGGCAAATAGACATAGTTCAAACCCAATCTCTCCGCCTCAGCTTGAATCACAGCATTAGCAGGTTGATCGGGTCCACCCTCACCATCAGGGCGATTGTTAATCACGCTTTTATAACCCTGCTGAGCAATCTCAGCTAAATGACTGGCATCTATTTGACCAAGCGTACCAAATTGACTGGTATGACAACTAATAGGAAGACTCATGACACCCTCTAATCAAGCAATATTGAATAAACCACAAAAAAGATTTTAAATCAGACTTGCTTGCGATGGCCGGTAAAGAAACGTTCACATAAATGCATACCGGCAAGCATGGCAATCACAAATACCAAGGCCTTCAAATGGCCCGCACCAAGGGCAACGATCGCTGGCCCTGGGCAAAATCCGGCAATTCCCCACCCAGCACCAAAAATGAAGCTACCGATCACTAGGGGCTTTGAGATATCGCGTCTAGTCGGAATCTGAAGTGCCCCACCAAAAAAAGCTGCACTACGTTTACCCGCCAGATAAAAACCGGCCAAGCCGACGATCACTGCTCCACCCATCACAAAGATCAAGGATGGGTCCCATAATCCCGCCAAATCTAGAAAATTTTGAATTTTCATCGGGTTGGTCATCCCAGAAATAATGAGGCCCCACCCAAATAAAATACCGATGGCGTACTGGCTAATGAGGCTAAAGTGTTTTTTCATTAGTAACCTAGATCAGATGACGAATAATAAAAACCACTAAAAAGCCCGCGGTCATAAATGAGAGTGTTGCTACTAGGGAGCGAGGTGATAAACGCGATAAACCACAAATTCCATGTCCGCTAGTACAGCCTGAACCATATTGAACTCCAAACCCAACGAGCAGGCCAGCAATGATCACTGTCAACCAGTTAGCATCGACCTCAATGACAGGCAGAATGCCAAAAAATAAAGCGGCTAAAAAAGGTGCGGTGAGCAGTCCAATAATAAAAGCTAAGCGCCAAGACCAATCCTCTTTTTTGGGATGCACTAGCCCAGAAACAATGCCGCTAATACCCAGAATGCGCCCATGCAGAAGAACATATAAGGTCACAGCAAGTCCTAACATCATTCCGCCAAGTAAAGATGGAATGGGTGTAAAGGTTAACCAATCAATTTGCATTCCTTGAGATCCAATCTATTTAAATTAACTACAGGGATTAGGAGCAAGACGCATTTGTAAATATCGCATTCCCAGATAGGCGCCAAAAATAAATCCTGGGAGAGCTAAGAACGATCCAAGCGCTAAAGTAGAGATACCACTCAAGCCTTGACCAACTGTACACCCTAATGCAGTAACGCCGCCAAAACCCATCAAGCCTGCACCTACTAGATGGTTCACAGTATCTTCAGTATCACGAAAGGATTCCCAGCGAAAGGTTTTAGTCAACACTGCAACCATAGCAGAACCCAAAATCATTCCGACCACCGCAATGATTCCCAGAGTGAGCACTTTAGAGGTATCGCTATACATCATCAGCCAATCTAATGAATAAGCATAAGGCGCCACAAAGGAGAGGCTTTCCATTCGACCAGAATTGGTTAGCAAGAAAACTTCCTCGAGAGTATTTGGGTCTTCAGCTACGTAACCAAGATGACCAGAAACCCACCATACTGCGCAAATAGCAAAACCTACAAAAAATCCAGCTAAAAGATTTTCCATGGTCCAAAAAGAGCGCTTCGCTAAAGCGTATGCAATAAATGCAAATCCAATTAGCAAACCCAGGACAAGATGAAGTGTGCCTCGCTCAATTCCCACCGGAGCGCTTAGCAGGCTCGGCAAATCTTGCGGTGTATTAAAGACAATAAAAATAGTGTCCAGCGTATTAATCCGAATGACGCCCAAAAATCCGCGCATGGTCATATAGGCACTTAAGCCCAAAACGATAAACACAATGATTGACTTTAAATTACCGCCACCAATGCGGACTAGGGTTTTGCTGCCACAGCCAGAAGAGAGAACCATCCCAAAGCCAAAGAGAACACTACCAACAATGGAAGATAGCCAAAGAAGTCTGTTGCCTGTGTAAAAACTTTTAAGGGGATCTATCAAACCAAGGTAAGACATCAAGGCAAAACCCAGAATGGCTACACCGATTGCCAAAAACCATTGTCTCAGACGATCCCAGCTAGACATGATGAATATATCGGAAACGGCACCCATGGTACAAAAACCTGTTTTTTGCATAACAGCGCCAAGCAAAAAGGTAATCGCAAAAGTAGCCCAAAGAACTGAATTACCTTGCGCGGCAATATCTACAACTTCCATGATGAATAAATTCTAAAAATATTAAGGTTTAAGTTTGTAAAACTGTTGGTTGAGATAAGCAACTACATCAGCTTCATCTTCAGGAAAAAGATCTAAACGCAATTCGGTATTGCAAAGACTCACCATCCTTTTCAAATTAGCAATAGATTTCACCTTGCTATCCGAGCGGGTATAAATCATGTCTCCATTACCAAAGCCTGTTTTTTTGGCATGGCAGGCATAGCACTTTTGCTGATCAATATTCTTACCATTTGCCAAATCAGGGGCAGCCTGAACCTGCGATACCAGCAGTCCGCAGAGAAACACTGAAGAGAAGAGTTTGATAAGAGTCAATTGCATTGAAAATCAAGGATTTAGCATTAATCTTCTATTTTAAAGCCCTTAGCCTTAAATTGCCCTACTCTGACTGAATCGAGAGATAGACGTTATAGGCATTCATCCGATTGGCAGCCCTAAATAAGGGCATTCCTTCATATTCAGACCAATCAGCCTGCCGGTAAGCCTCATCAAAAGGGTCCATATTAAGGGCCGCTTTGGACATAGACTCCCTCAGATATTTCAGATAGTTTCTGGTAAAGATGATGTCCTCGCTTGGATTAGTTGAATAAGCCCCATGCCCAGGAACGATGATTTTAGGCTTCAATTTTTCAATTTCATCCAAGGCAACTAACCAGCCCTTACTGTCTGCATTGCCTACAAAGGGAATGCGCCCACGAAAAACTAAATCCCCAGCAAATAGCACTTTTTCCGAGGGAACATAGACCATTAAATCCTCTGGGGCATGGGCAGGGCCCACCCTACTAACAAGAAATTCAATACCGCCAATGTTGAGCTTAGTCCTCTGGTCAATCCAAACATCTGCTGCAACTAACTGGGTGCTCGCATTAACCCAAGGGGCAAAATCGATCCGAGAGGCAATTAATCGTTGTTGTGCAGTATCGGAAGAAAGGTAATTTCTACCCTCGCCTTGCGCATAAATCTTTGCTCCTATTTTCTTAAACTCTTGCAGGCCATAAATATGATCTGCATGATAGTGAGTCACTATCACTGCCACAACTTTTTGAGGCGTAATACGGGCAATTGCTTGAATGAGCTTTTTGGCCAAAATAGGAGAGCCTAGGGCATCCACAACGACAACCCCTTTGGGAGTGACCACAAAACCAGCATTGGATATAAAGTTTTGATTAGCGCTACTGCCCATTTCTGGGAAGCCTTGCACAAAATAAGCATGCGGAGCAACTTGGATCGGCTTTAACTGAATCGAATCCTCTAATAGCTTTGTTTGTGACTGTGCGAGCCCAAGAAAGATAAAGGACCCCATCAGGATCCCTATCGAATACCTCAACAAACGAAGGTAAGACAAATCAAGCTTCATTCCAATGTGCATTAAGGTTTAATGTATGCAAATCCATCTTTAAATTGCAGATCGGCAACGCGGACCACACCAGAGGGCGTGAAATCAGCATCTAAAATAAATTGATCTTTCTTGAGATTGCGGTTTT
>CAJARE010000138.1 GCA_903944255.1 uncultured beta proteobacterium | reverse complement strand
CCAGATAGCCTTATTTTTTTAGCGGGGGCCGATCCCCATGAGGATGATCGTCTTGGACGATTGATGATTAGTAGCGAAGGAATGCGTCTCAGAGATGAGACTGTCCTGCAATATGCTCTTGATAGAAATTTGCCAATCGCACTATCAATGGCGGGCGGCTATGGTAAAGAAATCGAGTCGACTGTACAGATTCATTTTCAAACCATCAAAACCGCCCTGGAATTTCAGAATAGGTACTAGGAACTCTTTTTGCCATTAGAGTGCTTAGCAACACCCTCTACACTCTTTTCAAAATTCGAGAATGAGTCAGCCATCGCCGCTCGAATCAATTCAAAGTTTTGTAGTGCAGTATTAAATGAGGTCTTAAATACTGATACATATGCCTCACTTCCCGCAGGCGCGTTATTAGTGGCATGGTTTACAAAGTGAATGAGATCCGCTTTGGATTCTTCAATCATGGATTCAGCAATATCAGCCAATTCCTTATTGCCCTGATTGAGAACTTTGAGAAGCTTCTGATGATATTGAGAGACTTCTTTAGCAGCATCTTGTAATACCTCTGCATGCACATAATCAAATGCACTACGAGGATCCTGGGTTTTCATTAATTCAGCAACCCGTTTTTGCACCAAAGTAGCCAACTCTTGAGCGGCCTGTTGATTAATTTGGTTGATAGCTTGCGCGCTATCCATGGCAACCGCGTTAGCCTCTTTCGTCGCCTTCATCAGCTTTTCCTGTCCCGGAAGAGGATTTACATCAAATGGACTCTTGGCCATATAAGCTCCTTGTTCATGAATAC
Organism: uncultured beta proteobacterium; assembly: GCA_903944255.1. Lineage (GTDB taxonomy): Bacteria > Pseudomonadota > Gammaproteobacteria > Burkholderiales > Burkholderiaceae > Polynucleobacter. The sequence goes on along the minus strand of CAJARE010000138.1, from coordinate 1,869 downwards.
TGATACCAATCTACTCTCGTTTTTAATGCTTGCCATAGAGAAATACCAGTAGAAGCATGATTTACTCAAGTAGTGGCTACATGGACTTTCTCAGGGTAACGAGCTCAATATCAAAATCATTCAGCGAGACTTTACCAAGCCGGGGATACTCAAACTCCATGATGACGTATATCGTTCCAGCCATTAGGACAACAAAAATAACAGTCAGGAGCCAATCCCTTCTATTTTCAATTCCCATGTTATATCCCGCAATGAGAGATCCTATGAAAGTTAACAATATCAGGCACTGCATCACAATGGGTGGTTGATGAAATTTACTAGAAAGGCGCTGATTTTCTGAAGCCGTGAACATATCAGAGAGTTCGGGCAATATTTGAGCTGCAACTAACTTTTGCGGATAAGCAGTGTCTTCAACTGCCCGCACCACTGCTTTCCAAATCTCATCTCCAACAGCATTGTGGAGAGCAACTTTTTTCTCTAAATGCAACTCAGAGAGCGTATCGTTATCTTTATATAAATTAATTCGAGAATCGATGTATTTTTTAAATAGCTCTCTGATCTGAGGTTGATCTTTCTTTACCAAGAGATCAACAGATTGGTAGGCCGTTCCGAGAGCGCTCACCTCTTGCGCGATCAAATCACGTCTTTTATCAAAACGATCTGATGCACCTGAGAAGGTCAGTGCAATTATCAAAGCCAGTAATCCAAAAATGGCTGCTAAAAATGTATCGGCCGCATCAATTTTTTTAATGCCGTATTTGCGAGAGAAGTGCAACCCCACCTTCCAGCCTATCTCTATCATCACCAGCATGCAAGCTAATAGAAACCAGAACAGCAAACCGGAGGTCATCAAATAAATACGAAGTGATTCACTGGCTAACATAGATACAACCCAAGTTAAATGACTTGATGGAAAAGACTCACGTTCTCATATTAAACAATTCCAGCAAGCGGTAAATATAATTCAAAAGCTACCGACCGAGATTAGGGGATTACCCCAAAGAGCCCTTTTTCGAAAGGAATTGCGCTACCCTTAATGCAATTAAAATTTATCAATCCATTAGCAAAGAATTCAACTTAAAAAATATTCCGAGTTTTTTTAATATCTCTACTTATCTATACAAGCACTATGGCAGAACCCATTCAAGCTTTGAGCTCCCCAAATGCGGCTGAACATATCAAACACAGTGGAATGGACTTGGTTCAAAGATAGCTAAGAGCCATATTCCATCTGGGCACAGACCCTGAATTTCCCCCTAAGCCTGCGTTTCCAGTAAATTAAAGAAAAAATAAAGAAACTGGAGACTACATTTGGCAACCAACACCCCCTCTTCTTATCAATATCTGACTATTGAAGGTGAGGACATCGTCCGCGTCACCCTCAATCGACCAGAAGTCCGAAATGCTTTCAATGAAGGCTTAATTGCTGAGCTGCAAGATATTTTTACCAAGCTGGGTTCTGATGAGCGTTGCCGCGTGATTGTGCTGCAAGCCAATGGGAAAAGTTTTTGTGCGGGTGCCGATCTCAATTGGATGAAAAGTATGGCCAATTTCACCAAAGAAGAGAATCTTGCCGACTCGCGCAAAATGGCATTGATGCTCAACACAATTTATGCCTGTCCAAAGCCTGTGATTGCCAAAGTTCAGGGCGATGCTTATGCAGGGGGGGTTGGATTAGCATCAGTATGTGACATCTTGGTTGCTTCTACACAAGTTCGCTTCTGCATCTCAGAAGCCAAATTGGGTTTGCTGCCAGGAACCATTGCACCCTATGTGATTAGAGCACTTGGTGAACAAGCCTCACGTCGATATTTTGTAACTGCTGAAGTCTTTACTGCTGCGCATGCAAAAGAAATGGGATTCGTACAT
>CAJARE010000137.1 GCA_903944255.1 uncultured beta proteobacterium | reverse complement strand
TCCTGTGGGCATCATTCCATTTGCAGGAAGAGCAATTCCTGATCTGAAGCAATTGGGCTTTCAGATGATTGTGGCGGGTAGTGATGTAGCTTTTTTACGAGAGTCTGTCATCAATTTAAAGAAGACCTTAGAATCAAACTAGACTGATATTGCTTAATGTAGCAACTTTAAGAGTAAATATAAAAATAGGAGGGGCAATGCTCAAACAATTCACATACTTGTTCTTAGTAGCTACTGCGTTATTCACTCAGATATTACCGAGTTATGCGCAATCAAACTATCCCAATAAACCGATTAAGCTCGTTGTGGGCTTTCCTCCCGGCGGAGGCGTAGACTTTACTGCACGTCTTATTGCACCCCAGCTTGCTGAGGCGCTTGGTCAGCAAGTCATTGTCGAAAATAAACCGGGCGCTGCTGGGGTCATTGCGTTAAATGAGTTAACACGCGCTGCACCCGATGGCTATACCCTGGCCGTAGCGAATATTGGTCCCATGGTTTTAGCACCCAACATGATGGCCAAAAAACCATATGATCCATTAAAAGACTTCACTCCAATTGGTCAAATTATTTCTACCTATTTTCTTGCAGTGGTTCCGCGAGATCTCCCGGTTGACTCACTGAAGTCCTTTATTCAATGGGCCAAAAAGAATCCTGATAAAGCAAATTTTGCCTCAGGTGGCAATGGCTCTATAACCCATTTAAACGGTGAACTACTGAATACACTTGGTGGTATTAAGCTCACTCATGTGCCATATAAAGGATCAGCACCAGCGATTGTTGATTTAGTTTCTGGTCAAACACATATTCTGATTGATATCACTGGCATCCTTGTTCCTCAAGTTCAGTCGGGCAACTTGAAAGCAATTGCCATTACGAGCCCCACTCGAGATAAAGATTTACCCAATGTACCCACTATGCGTGAATCAGGATTTGCTGAATTAGAAACGTCAGGATGGCAAGGTATAGTGGGCCCTGCAGGGATGCCTAAAGAGGTCGTTCAAAAACTGCAAGCTGCCCTCAAGAAAACCCTAGCTAACCCTGATGTACGCGAGCGCCTAGAAAAAGCAGGCACTCCGATTACCGAACGCTCTTCTGCAGAATTTGCAGCATTTATAAAAGCTGAAAATGATCGCTGGGTATCTGTTATTAAAGCATCTGGCGCCTCAATCGAATAAATCATCAGTGGCGTGTTCAATGCCGCACAATACCTTAGATCATTAAACCATTAACCCATATACATTCAATGACAAGCACTAAGCGTAAAAAACCAGAAGAACTCCGAAGCCATCGTTGGTATGGCGTAAAAGACATGCGTAGTTTTGGACATCGTTCACGCACTGCGCAAATGGGATATAGCCGCAGTGACTATGCAGGCAAGCCGGTGATTGCCATCATTAATACTTGGAGTGACATCAACCCCTGTCACAGCCATTTTCGTCAACGTGCCGAAGAAGTCAAAAGGGGTATTTGGCAAGCTGGCGGCTTCCCAGTTGAAATGCCAGCAATTAGCCTATCTGAACCATTTCAAAAACCAACGACGATGTTGTATCGCAATCTACTAGCAATGGAGACAGAAGAATTACTCCGCTCTTATCCTGCTGATGCATGCGTTTTAATGGGTGGTTGCGATAAGACCACACCTGCACTGTTGATGGGTGCCATCAGCATGAACTTACCCACCATATTTTTGCCTGCAGGTCCAATGCTGCGCGGCGACTATCGTGGTCAGTTTTTAGGTAGCGGTAGTGATGT
>CAJARE010000136.1 GCA_903944255.1 uncultured beta proteobacterium | reverse complement strand
TCCATCATTGCTGCGTGATATTCATAGAAGGCACGGCGATTGTCATCCATTAATGCATGCTGTTCCCATGCCTCAGGAATCATCATCATCATGGCTTGTGCCAAAGGATAACCAGACATGACTAATAACTCTAAACAATTATCAAAACAGGCTGTATCTGACTGTCCTGGATAAATTAATGGCCATAATTTTTTCAAATCATCGCCCAATACTGGGGAGCTAATAGCGCCCTCACGAGCATTCACCCAGTTCACATTTCCTTTAACGGTATTAATCTCGCCGTTGTGCGCAATCATGCGATAGGGATGCGCCAATTCCCATGCAGGGAATGTATTGGTTGAAAAGCGTTGATGCACTAAAGCGAGCGCAGATACGGTTCGTGGATCTTGGAGATCTTGGTAATACGCTCCAACTTGGTTAGCCAACAGCAAGCCTTTGTAGACAATAGTGCGGGCAGACATAGAAGCAACGAAATATTCTTTGCCATGCTTTAAATGTAAATCTTGAATAGCATGACTGGCAGTTTTACGAATGACATACAACTTACGCTCAAGCGCATCCGTTGTCATGATATCGCGGCCACGACCAATAAAAATTTGGCGAATGAAAGGCTCTGTCATTCGAACAGTTGGAGACATCGGAAGTTTGACGTCAATTGGCACATCTCTCCAACCTAAAACTACTTGGCCTTCGAGGCGAACTGTACGCTCAAGCTCTTGTTCACACGCTAAACGTGAGGCATGTTCTTTTGGCAAGAAAATCATGCCAACGCCATACTCTCCTAATGGCGGCAAAGTTATTCCTTGTTTAGCCATTTCTTCACGATAGAGCGTATCGGGAATCTGAATCAAAATACCAGCGCCATCCCCCATTAATGGGTCTGCACCGACTGCACCACGGTGATCTAGATTCTCCAAAATTTGTAAACCTTGAGAAACGATCTCGTGGGATTTTTTCCCTTTGATGTGTGCAACAAATCCTACGCCACAGGCATCATGCTCATTTTGTGGGTCATACAAACCATGAGCGCTTGGGCGAAGATTGATATTTGTTTGTGTAGTCATAGTATTTCCGAGGGGCGACAAAGGCCTGATTACTTTTGGAGGATCAAATATAGGTGAATACCCATAGTGATGCAATAGAAATAAATTAACTCTGTCCCATTTATTTCTATACAGAACCAAAATGTATTATATAAATAGGGACAGAGTCAAATATTGATAGCGCTACATATGGGTCTAGCAAAACGCAATTAATTCTAAGTCACTGAATTTAATACATTTATTTTTCTTGGGCGTCCACGTTGGCGAATTTGGACTAGCTCTGGGCAGTCTTTAAAGAGCTTTTTGGCGTAGATATCGCTTACCCAGGGCTTTGATCGCAGCAATGATTCGGTAATTTGCTGATCCTCCCAATGGGGTGCGCCCTCCTTAACAAAAGCAGCCCAACCCATTTGCCTCTCAAAGGGAGTATTACCTAATCGCCAAAAGTTCTCATGATCAACCAGCCATGGATCGGAATTTCCGCCAATATGGGTTAAAAAACTAGTCCAACTTGAATCCTGAGGACTGGATTCATAACCAGCCCTCACTGGGTTTAGCTCAATATAACGCTGACAGCGCAGAAAATATTCTGGGTCTATTAAAGATGAGCGGTAGCGCCCCTCCCAAATGGTTCCCGATCGTTTATGTTGTTGATTAAAGTACTGCGCATAACGCCGGCCCAAGGACTGCATTGTTTTAGCAAGCGAATCTTCATCCTGTGGCGTCAATAAAAGATGTACATGATTTGGCATTAATGCGAAAGCATGAACTACGCATCCAAAATGCTTAGCAGCCTCTTGTAACCATTGCAAATAAATACGCCGATCGTCATCGGTAAAAAAAAGAGCTTCGCGATTATTTCCACGCACCATGACATGCATTACCTGTCCAGGTATTACAGTGCGAGCTTGGCGAGCCATAATCTGAGCGAGCTATTTTAGTTCGCGTACGCCACCAGCGCTTGAGAACTCAGGAATAAACCAATCTCCGTCGACTTGTGTCACTCCACCAGGAACCTCGCGAGTTTCTTGTGGAAGATTTCTCAAAGCAATACCCATATACGAAATCCACATTGGTAGAGCAAGGCCACCGCCCGTTTCGCGATCACCCAAGCTGGCGGGCTTATCAAAGCCGATCCATGCAACTGCTGCTACCTTTGGGTTATAGCCGGCAAACCAGGCATCGTGAGACTCATTAGTAGTTCCTGTTTTACCTGCAATATCGTTACGCCCAAGTTTGACTCGAGCCGAAGCGGCCGTGCCGGTCTTGGTAACTTCTTGCAGCATACTATCCATCACAAATGCAGTGCGCGCATCCAATACTCTGCTTACATCCTCGCGAGCATGGGTTGGCTTTGCCTCAAATAAAACTATGCCCTTAGAGTCCATCATCTTATCAATCAGAAATGGATCAACACGATACCCGCCATTTGCAAAAACGCTATACGCTGATGCCATTTGTAGAGGTGTTACTGAGCCAGCACCAAGTGCCATCGTTAAGTAAGGTGGATGTTTTTCTGGTTCAAACCCAAAACGCTGAATATATTCTTGCGCATAAGATGGACCAATCGCGCGAATGATTCTCACAGAAACTAAATTCTTTGATTTTGCTAACGCATTGCGTAAACGCATCATGCCGTCATACTTGCCATCGTAGTTTTTGGGCTCCCAAACCTGGCTGCCAGTCTCCATACTGCCTATAGATATAGGCGCATCATTGACAAAAGTACTAGGAGAGAAACCTTTTTCGATTGCCGCAGCATATATAAAGGGCTTAAATGATGATCCTGGTTGACGTAAGGCTTGGGTGACATGATTAAACTGATTCCGACGAAAATCAAAGCCCCCAACCAAAGAAAGGATCGCGCCTGTTTCAGTATTCATAGAAACAAAGGCGGCCTCTACTTGGGGGAGTTGCGCCAACTTCCAAACCCCACCATCCGATAGCAATCTCACAATCGCTCCAGGACGCAAACGCTTTTTAGGTTGTGCGCTATCTGTAAGCGAAGCCGTAGCTAATTTCAAACCATCGCCTTTAATCGCAATGACATCGCCTGAAGCAGTCATCACCTGCATTTCTTTAGGCTTCAAATCGAGCACCACGCCCGATTGCAAGTCATCCAATTGAGGGTAGGCTAACAATGCCTCATCAATGGCTCGCTGACGTTTAACAGGGTCTTCTGGAAGAGTAATAAAACCCTCTGGCCCTCGATAAGCATGCCGCAAGTCATATTCAAAAATTCCGCGACGTACCGCTTTATATGCAGCATCTTGGTCGGCCTTCAAGATAGTTGTGTAAACGTCGATACCTTGTGAATAAATTGCTTCACCATATTGCGTAAAGAGTAATTGCCTCACCATTTCTGCAGGAAAATCGGCGCGCACACTAAATTCATTTCCTAAGCCGCGAATATTTAACTCTTCAGCCATCGCTTTTTGATAGTCTTCTTGTGAGATATAAGATAAATCACGCATGCGCTGCAAAATATATTCTTGACGAATTTTGGCGCGACGAAAATTAGTTACCGGGTTATATGCTGAAGGTGCCTTGGGCAAGCCCGCTAACATAGCAGACTCAGCAATGGTGATGTCTTTTAACTCTTTACCAAAATAAATTTGTGCAGCACTCGAGAATCCATAAGCCCTTTGTCCCAAGAATATTTGATTCATATAAATTTCAAGAATCTTATCTTTAGTCAACTGTGCTTCTATTTCCCAAGATAAAAGTACCTCATAAATCTTACGGCTAAAAGTCTTTTCGTTACTTAAAAAGAAGTTGCGCGCCACTTGCATGGTGATTGTGGACGCACCTTGCGAAAGGTTGCCTCGCAAATTTGTCAAAGCCGCCCTCAAGATACCTACGTAATCGACGCCACCGTGAGAATAAAAACGATCATCCTCAATAGCCAGGATCGCATTACGCATACTTTGCGGGATCTCATTTAGGGGAATAACTTTTCGACGCTCTTCGCCAAACTCACCAATTAAAACCTTGTCTGCCGTGTATATTCGCAAGGGCGTCTTAGGGTTGTAATCCGTTAAGGCAGAAATTTTGGGTAGGTTAGGTTTAGCAATTAGAAATGCATAGCCCATCAAAAGCGCCACCACCAATGCAAAGACCACTCCAATAATGAGCAAGGCCTTAATCAACGGGTTGCTAGATGACTTGCGTGGCAAAGGAGCTTGACCCCCATATTGACCAGCGCGTCTGTCTAACTGACGGAAATTTCGCTGATTGATCGGCGGCTTGTCTTTTGGGGGGAGAGCCATATGCCCAAATTATAGGGTGCTTAAGTAAATATTCTAAAAGCGCTTAAACCCTATCTTTTTAATTGCCAATTCGTGCTGTTCTGATGCCAAATTAAGCCTAAGCTGATATTTTTTGATTGCCAATACTCAAAAAATATTGGTATGCCTGCACGACATATCTCCACCCAGTCTTTTGATCATCTATTGAGTGAATTAGGGGATGACCCTGCTATTCCTGATCCCCATGGAATTCGCAAATCTACCCATCAAAAGAGCATGGATTCACAGGCTCAGGGACATTCAAGTTCAAAGCCGATTTTTGAGGCCGTAGCTCGCCTTGATTATTTTAAACAGGGCAAAACATTTACTGTTTTTATAGCGCTTGCAGCCCTCACAGGAGTCTTGTGCTTTGTTGGATTGATTGCCTATGGATCCTTTAATCACCATACCAGTGAAGATCTACAAGAATCTCAAAACCAAATTGCCGCACTACGAAAAGAGCTCACTGTATTGCGCAAAGAACTAGGTGAGGAACTAGACGATCTATATGAAGAAATAGATATATTAGAAGTAAGTATTCACTCATTAAAGCAAATAAAGCCTAAAACCCAGACAAGTTCAAAGCCAGCGCCACATCCTGGCGAGCAAGAAATTCGTGCTTGGCGCTACATGGGTAGCAGCCAAATGGGCGGCATCCAGCAGGCCTTGTTTCAGGATGGCAAATCCCATGTGCTATTCCCAAAAGGCGCCTTAGCACTAGGTGAATGGCGCCTTACTCAGATTGAAAAAGACATGGCAACACTCAGCCACCCACTAGGTAAATCGATTGTCCTAAAGCCGGTAAAAAGTGAATGATCCAAACCCGTAAAAAATTACTTTTTTTGATTCTTTCACTCGCCTTATTCGTGCCATTTTTGGCACGCCCTGCCCATAGTGCTGACCTCACGCAAAATTTAGTGAATGTCCCTGTGAGTCTTCATTTTTCTGAGATTGGGGTTTCTGAACTCTTGCAGGTCTTGGCCAAAATGGGTAATACCAACTTCTTGCTGAGCGAGTCCATCACTGGGAAGATAACGGTTCACTTGAATAACACCCCCTGGCAGACTGCCCTGCACTCCATTCTAGCTAGTAGAGGTTTGCGCCTCATTCGAAATGGAGATATCTACTGGATTGGTCCTCACGCAGAAATCCAAGCCTTTCAAAAATATCGGCGCGAAGACGCTGCCCTGCCATTTGGAGGCGACCACGTCAATAGTCCACGACAAATTTTGATTGAAGCTCGGATTGTTGAGGCTGATGAACGTTTTGCGCGTGAGCTAGGCGTTAAATTAGGAGCCCAAGCCAATGCCATTAGCGGCAATCCTGAGCAAACTATCGCCAGCACTTCAGATTTAGGGGTTGCTGGCCTCAGTGGCTTTAACCCAGCAACTGTTGCAGCAACGCTGGTTTCAAAAAATGCGCAACGCTTACTTCAACTAGAGCTCTCAGCACTAGAAACAGAAGGTCAGGGGAAAATTTTGTCTAACCCTCGCATCATGACCGGAGATCAAGTAACGGCAACCATTGAACAAGGCACAGAGCTTCCTTATCAAACTACCTCCCAAAATGGGAACAAACTTCAGTTCAGAAAGGCTAATCTACGTTTAGAAGTACTTCCCAAAATTCATCCTGACGGGAAAATTTCAATGCTTGTTGGCATTAACAAAGACACTATTGGAATGAAAACGGAGCAGGGCTACGCCATTGACACTAAAAGCCTAAGCTCAGAAGTGACCGTTGAAAATGGCGGTACAGCCATTATTGGCGGAATCTTTCAAACCACAGAGCGAGAGGATGAGGTCAAAATTCCTTTATTGGGCGATATTCCCGTTATTGGCCACTTATTTCGCCATAAATCTAAATTACGAGATAAAACTGAGTTACTTGTCTTTCTAACGCCCACCGTTCTAGACAAACCCTAATAAAATCAAAGAGTGAACTCTTCAAGCAAAAATATTTTTCTCATTGGCCTCATGGGCGCCGGTAAATCAACCGTTGGAAAAGTATTGGCAAAAAAATTAGGGCGTCGTTTTTTAGATGCTGATCATGTCATTGAGGAAAGATGTGGGGTCAAGATACCGGTCATTTTCGAAATGGAAGGTGAAGAAGGCTTTCGGAAGCGCGAAGCTCAAACTATCCGCGATATTACTGCGGAAGAAGATATCATTTTAGCGACAGGTGGTGGCGCAGTTCTATTACCAGAAAACCGCAAAGTGCTCAGCGAGCGCGGCACAGTAATTTATCTTCATGCTAATCCCATTGAGCTGTGGCATCGCACTAGAGGTGGTGATGGACGTCCCTTGCTGAAAAATGGTGATCCTAAAAAAATTCTAGAAAATTTATATGCGATTCGCGATCCTCTTTACCGCGAAATCGCTGATCATGTAATTGAAACTGGCAAACCAAGCGTTAATCAATTGGTCAATACTCTAATCATGCAGCTTGAACTTTCCCATTAAAGACTATGATGAAAACACTTGAAGTTGATCTTGGTATCCGAAGTTATCCCATTTATATTGGCGCCAACCTGATTGATCAGCCTGCTTTATTTAGCGCATGTGAAAAAGCGACCTCTATCTATATCGTCACCAATACTACTGTTGCCCCGCTCTACGTAGAGCGCCTTACTAAAACCTTAGCCAGCTTTGGCAAGCCTGTTAGAACCATCTCATTACCAGATGGTGAGTCATATAAAGACTGGAAAAACCTACAGTTAATTTTTGATGGCCTTCTCAAATATGGCGCTGATCGTCAAACTATATTAGTAGCTTTGGGTGGTGGCGTCATTGGAGATATGACAGGCTTTGCCGCTGCAAGCTTTATGCGTGGCGTGCGTTTCATTCAGGTACCCACAACCTTACTGGCACAAGTCGACTCTTCAGTGGGTGGTAAGACGGGCATCAATCATCCTCTTGGTAAAAATATGATCGGTGCTTTTCATCAACCGGTAGCAGTGGTTGCCGATCTGAGTACATTAAAAACCTTACCTGCCCGTGAGCTTTCAGCCGGCCTTGCGGAAGTGATTAAGCATGGCGCGATTGCCGATGCCGCATTTTTAGATTGGATTGAAGCAAATACAGCTGCCCTGCTGGCATGCGATACAGAGGCTATGGCTCATGCCGTACTGCGTTCATGTCAAATTAAATCTGCGGTTGTATCTGCTGACGAGAGAGAAGGCGGCATTCGCGCTACGCTCAATTTTGGTCATACTTTTGGTCATGCAATTGAAGCAGGCATGGGTTATGGCGAGTGGTTGCATGGTGAAGCGGTAGCTTGTGGAATGGTGATGGGCGCTGACTTATCTTGCCGACTCAAACACATCAGTAAAGCCGATCTTGACCGTTTAAGGAAAGTGATCCAGTCCATGAACCTACCAACAGAAGCGCCTAAATTTGGCGCCCCAAGGTATATGGAGCTCATGCAGGTAGATAAAAAAACTGAAGGCGGTCAAATTCGCTACGTGGTTCTTGAGAAGATTGGTAAGGCCCAAATTAAGAGCGTACCTGATGCTCTAGTACTAGAAACTCTACAAGCTACTGGTGCTGCCTAAAATACCGTAGCTTAATTTTTCTTGAGCGCAATAGTGATGTTTTTGCCTGACTGAGCAGAAGCAAATTGGGATAAATCGCTTAATAGCTCGCGGCCTGTTTTGGTATCCAGCCATAGCGGCTGATTGATCGAACCTGCCCACCGATAGTGATAACCCCCCGATTTAGCAGCAACCCAAATCTCATGTAACGGTGGCTGTGTGTTGATCACAATCACGCTTTTATCCCGAAAACGAATATTGATAACATTGCCCCCTTGGCGCTCTAAATCTAGATCTAGATCGAGCTCATCATCAGCTGCCTCTAGAGCCAATTCAATCGAGTGCAATAAATGGCTGCCCTGCTCATGAAATTGCTTGTCATCAATAGTTTCAATACTTAGATTATTTGGATTCATACCTGCGTCCTGCATGCTATATTCAATCATTCGTTTTAGAGACATTCATGATAGCGATTCTTAATAGAGCCCTTGGCATTAGCCTCCTAATATCCCTAATTGGGTGTGGAGTTAGGGGGCCTCTGATTTTGCCAATAATTCCACCGGTACCACCGGCCCCCACCGCACCTGAACCCAAGGGGATACTATATCCACCTCAGGCAAAAGAAGCCATTCAAACACCAACTAGCAATGATAAGTAAAGCCATCCCGCTGCCTCAATTATCTGGATTTACAGAACGTAACGGTAACTGGTATGCCGAGGATGTGCCTTTAGCAGATTTAGCAAATGAGTTCGGCACCCCACTCTATGTATACAGCAGAAAAGCATTCACTGATGCTTATCAAGCATATGATCGCGCCTGTATCGATGCCAATGGAAAGCGTCGGGCTCGCGTTCATTACGCCATGAAAGCGAATAGTAATTTAGCAGTAATTGATTGCCTTAAAAAACTTGGCGCAGGCTTTGACTTAGTTAGCGGCGGTGAATTAGCGCGCGCACTAGCTATTGGCGCAGATCCTAAAAGTCTTGTATTTGCAGGGGTCGGTAAATCAGCTACAGAAATCGCTCAAGCCTTAGATGCTGGTGTGAAATGTATTAATGTCGAGTCTATTGCTGAGCTTCATCAAATTAATCGTGTGGCTAGCAAACTCCAATCCCGTGCGCCTATTTCCTTGCGCGTAAATCCCGATGTTGATGCGCAAACGCATCCCTACATTTCCACTGGGCTTAAAGGAAATAAATTTGGCATTGCGTATAACGAGGTTTTAAAGACCTATCGAGAAGCTGCACAACTTTCACAAATTGATGTTGTTGGAATTGATTGTCACATCGGTTCGCAAATCACCACAACCGCTCCTTATTTAGATGCGCTCGATAAAGTTTTAGATCTAGTAGAAATCCTGAAAAGGGAAGGTATTGTGATTCACCATCTTGATCTGGGTGGTGGTCTAGGTATTGCTTATAGTGATGAAACGCCGCCCGACATTACAGAGTTCACCAATACCCTTTTAAATCGAGTAGCTGACAGAGGCTTTGGACATCTTGATATTGTTTTGGAACCAGGAAGATCCCTCGTGGGTAATGCTGGTGTGCTACTAACCAAAGTGGAATACCTTAAGCCGGGCGCTGAAAAAAACTTTTGTATCGTTGATGCCGCCATGACTGAGCTCATGCGCCCCGCCTTATATGAGGCCCATCACGGCATCGTACCTGTAAAAACTAAAGCAACTAAAGCAAGGACTTACGATGTGGTTGGTCCGGTATGCGAGTCTGGAGATTGGCTTGGTAGAGATCGCTCTCTTGCCGTTGAAGAAGGAGATGTCTTGGCCATTCTTTCTGCTGGAGCATATGGTTTTGTGATGGCATCTAACTACAACACGCGCCCAAAACCTGCTGAAATTATGGTGGATGGAAAAAATGTTTATGTCATTCGTAAACGCGAATACACACAAGACTTATTTGCAAGTGAAATCGTTTTACCTAAATAATCTCTACTATTTTGAGTCAATAAAAAACCCCGCTAATGTAACGGGGTTTTTTATTAAGTAAGGATGATTAACGCAAACCGGCGATGTAATCTGAAACTGCTTTCATTTCTTGATCGGAAAGTTTGGTAGCAATCGTGGTCATTTGGCTGCTATTTTTACGAGTACCCTCACGGAAAGCTAATAACTGAGCACTAGAGTAATCAGCCCATTGGCCACCTAAACGTGGGTACTGAGATGGATTACCAGCGCCCGTCGGGCTGTGGCACCCGGCGCAAGCTGGAACACCCTTAGCAGCAATACCGCCACGATAGATGTTCTGACCCAATGTGATCGCATCTTTATTTTGAGCAACGCCTAATGATGGCTCTTGCTTGACCAAGAAAGCTGCAATATTGTTCATATCTTGTTCAGTCAAAGTAGCAGCCATACCCATCATGATTGGATTGGCACGTGTGCCATCTTTATAATTTCTTAACTGCTTAGCAGTGTAGGCAGCATGTTGAGCAGACAACTTAGGCCACGTACTTACCGCACTTTGGCCTTTTGGACCATGGCAGGTAATACAGGCTACTACACCACGCGTTGGATCCCCAGCAGAATATAAGGTTTCACCAGCAGCCGGATCGACCTTTGGCTTACCTGGGACCACAGCCTTGGCATCAGCCATAGGGGCAGCAGGGGCAGGATCAGCTGCAATAGCAAGGCCAGAAATGCCAGTTAGAGCACAAATTGTGAGGGCAGCAAAACTAGCACGCAAGCCAGTTAATTTGGAGATTTGAGGGGTTTGAAGCATTATGTTTACCTTGGCAAAAATTCCTAAAAGTGTTTGGGCCCTACATTTACAACTTTTTACCCAACACCATGAGATATTTCATGATTTTGCGTGATTTTACAATAGCTTCTGGACATGTCTAAACTCTTTCAAGCCCGATTCGCCACCACAGTCAATGACACCCATTGCCTGCCTGCCACCCCCCTTCGTGAGGTGGCTTTTGCTGGTCGCTCAAATGCCGGAAAATCTAGCGCCATCAATGTCCTTTGCAACCAAAAAAGGCTGGCTTTTGCCAGTAAAACGCCTGGTCGTACCCAACACATCAATTATTTTGGTCTTTTCTCCAAAGATGACCTTCTAGCCTATTTAGTGGACTTACCAGGCTATGGCTATGCCGCCGTTAACCATGAGACTAAATATCACTGGAATGCCCTTCTAAGCGATTATTTACAAGAACGTGGGCAGTTAGTTGGGATGGTGCTAATTGTTGATGCCAGGCGCGGTATTACGGATTTAGATGAGCAAATGATTCAGTGGTTTGTACCCACTGGCAAGCCCATTCATATTTTGTTAAGTAAATGCGACAAACTCAATAAAAGTGAGTGTAAACACGTCCTAGAGGCTGTCAGAAAGCAACTTCAGCAATATGACCCAGCGTTACCGGGTGGCGCGGGAGACTCTCAGCAACTTACGGCACAATTATTCTCCAGCACCAAACGTATCGGTCTTGAAGAGGCTGATAATTTAATAATTAAATGGTTATTTGAAGCAGAGACCCACGACAATGAAATCACCAACTAGTTCTTTAATACATTTCCCAGAACATCGTCCTCGTCGTATGCGAAGGCATGATTGGTCACGCCGCCTCATGCAAGAAAATAGTATTTCTGCAAATGATTTGATTTACCCTGTTTTCTTGCTGGAAGGCAAAGGTAAATCTGAAGCTGTTGCTTCGATGCCAGGCATCAATCGTGTTTCATTAGACTTACTATTTAATGTTGCCCAAGAATGTGTTGACCTTGGTATTCCAGTCCTAGCACTTTTTCCAGTGATTGATGCCTCATTAAAAGCTCCCGACGGTAAAGAAGCTTTTAATCCAAATGGATTAATCCCAACTGCTGTTCGAGAACTTAAAAAAAGATTCCCTAACTTAGGCATCATGACCGATGTAGCACTTGATCCATATACAAGTCATGGCCAAGATGGCGTCCTAGATGAACAAGGTCGCATTTTGAATGATGAGACCACTCTCATCTTGGTACAACAAGCAATTGCTCAAGCCCAAGCTGGTGTAGACATTGTTGCGCCATCAGACATGATGGATGGTCGTATCGGAAAAATTCGTGATGCACTAGAGCAAATGAATTTAATTCATACTCGCATCATGGCGTACTCCGCTAAATATGCATCTGCATTCTATGGCCCATTTAGAGATGCAGTTGGTTCTGCCAAGAACCTTGGTAAGGCTGATAAAAAAACCTATCAGATGGATTTCGCCAATACTGACGAGGCTTTGCGGGAGGTTGCCCTTGATATTAATGAGGGTGCAGATATGGTGATGGTCAAGCCTGGAATGCCTTATTTAGACGTTGTTCGGCGCGTGAAAGAAGAGTTCAATTTTCCAACTTATGCCTATCAAGTGAGCGGTGAATATGCCATGCTTAAGGCAGCAGCCCAAAATGGTTGGCTTGATCATGATGCAGTAATGATGGAGTCTCTCGTCGCCTTTAAACGCGCTGGCGCAAATGGTGTTCTTACTTACTTTGCACTGGAAGCGGCGCGCCTCATTAAGGCAACTAAATAAGGACTCTTGGTTTACTTATTTACTTGCCTTAAGCGTTCAATAAAACGTTGTGGCGGCATATAACCAACCACACGAAGATTTTGTTGCTCTTGTGAATCTTGATTAAAGATCAAAATTCCGGGTGGGCCATATAAGCCAAAACGTTTTAATAAGGCTTGATTCTCAGGGCTATTTTTGGTCACGTCAACCTGAAGTAATACAAATTGCTTAAGTTCTTGAGTAACTTCAGTATTGGCAAATGTATTAATTTCCATTTCTTTACAACTGATGCACCAGTCCGCATAAAAATCTAAGAGTACTAATTTTTTATCTTCTTTTGCTTTACTCAATTGCTTATCGAGCTCTGATGGTGACTCAATAACGATAAAAGAAAGATCGCCTACCTGATGTACCTTCTGTCCATTCACTATTTTTAAAGAGCTGGCAACATCGTTTTTTTGTAATAGAGGTGATGCGATCCAAGCAGCGGTGGCTACCAATAAAACCCCCAGGGTGCGTTGCAACCAAACCATCCAGATACCGGTAGAGGGAATCAAAATCCTGGCTTCGATTGCAATAAAGAGCAGCGGCAAACCCATCCCTAATGCCATTACAAAGAGAAGGCCTGCACCCAAACTCATAGAGCCTGTTTGAGCAATAAAACCTAAAACTCCAGCCAAGGGGGCAGTTATACAAGGACTTGCTACCAAAGTAGAGATACCCCCTAAGGCAAAAGCACCCAATACACTACCGCCCTTTTGACGAGCCGCTAGTCTATCTACCTGTTGATGCCATGAATGAGGCAATCTCAGCTCATATAGTCCGAATAAGCTGCCCGATAGAATTAATAGCAATATGGCAAAGGCAGCCAAAGCAACTGGGCTTTGAAGCGCCCTTTGTACACTTCCGCCAAGTGCCGCCATCAGAACGCCAGCCACGGCATATACCAAGGCCATACCTAATACATAAGAAAACGCTAAAGCACTAGCACGTGCCTTGGATATAGTTTTACCACCTTGGGAGCCAAAAATAATGCTCGATAAAATTGGCAACATGGGCAACACACATGGCGTGAATGCCAAAGCAAGCCCCAGAATAAAGAAGGCTAAGAATAAATAAGCAGTAGAAGTGCCCTCTAAAAACCGACCAATTGCATTAACATCATCGCGCTCTCGCCATAAGTCTGCAAAACTAAATTTTGCTTTAGTTTGAGTCTCTAATTTTTGTGCACCATCCATTATTTCTGGAATTGGCGCTGCCTTGACTCCAGGTCCGGTAAGTAAAAACTTGAGCGTCATTGGTGGATAGCAAATACCAGCCTCTGCACAGCCTTGTAGGGTTACTTCAACATGAATAGGCTTACTGGGCTCCGGTTTTGCTTGAAGTAAGACCATAAACGGTTGCTTATATATCTGCATCTTTTTCTGAAAAGTTTCATCAAACTTTTCGATGCCCATTGGTAATACAGGCTTGATATTGGCTAGCTTACCAAGCTCAGAACCAAGCTCAAATTGAAGAGATTCTTGATAAATGTAATAGCCCTTGGCTGGAAGAAATTCAATTTCAATCTGATTTGATTTTTCTGGCCAAGTTGCTTCCACCTTAAATGCTTTCTCAGGTGGCAAAAAATCAGGCGCAGCAAATACTGCTACTGATACCAGTGCCATCAGTAGCAAAATCTTTTTCAGAAATAATTGCATTTTCATATCTTCGAATTTACCTCAGACTCCACCCATTTGCCGTATTGCTTTTCATATTGCTCTGGGGAAAAAGCTAAAATTTCAGGCAAGTCATAAGGGTGAGCACTTTGTATAAATGCAGAAATCTCCGACCACTTCGAATCAGTCGTCTTTGCAGAGAGCAGTACCTCTTCTTCTTCGCAAATCTTGCCTTCCCAGCGATAAATCGATTGAATGCCGCCCATAAGCTGCACACAGGCAGCTAAATTGTTTTTCAGTAAGGCATGGGCCATATCTTTAGCAGCCTCTAGATCAGGAAGGCTGGTCACCACCACCAAAAACTTGCTGGGATTGACTGGAGCGTTTTCGGACATTCTGTATTTATAACCTGATAAATGAAAAAAGCCAGACCGAAGCCTGGCTTTTTAAATAGCTGTAGGGCTTAAGCCTCTTGGGCTACTGCTGCTGTTTCTTCAACTTCTGGACGATCAACCAACTCAACCAAAGCCATTGGCGCGTTATCACCATGACGGAAGCCAAACTTCAAAATACGAAGATAACCACCTGGACGTGTTGCATAACGTGGACCTAACTCAGTGAAGAGTTTAGCCACGATATCGCGATCACGAGTGCGGTTAAATGCCAAGCGACGGTTTGCTAAGTTGTCTTTTTTGCCCAAAGTAATCAAAGGCTCGACAACCATGCGCAATTCTTTTGCTTTTGGCAAAGTGGTTTTAATCACTTCATGCTCCAAAAGAGAATTAGACATGTTGCGTAACATCGCCAAACGATGTGAAGATGTTCTATTTAGTTTGCGTAAGCCGTTTCCGTGACGCATGATGCTTCCTTTCTAATTATTTCTCGAGGTTAGCTGGAGGCCAGCTTTCGAGTTTCATGCCAAGACTTAAGCCACGAGCAGCCAAAACGTCTTTGATTTCATTCAAAGACTTACGACCTAAATTAGGCGTCTTCAACAATTCATTCTC
>CAJARE010000135.1 GCA_903944255.1 uncultured beta proteobacterium | reverse complement strand
CAACGAATATCATCCATGCCAAATTCTTGCAGATATTTTTACCTATATTGAACATAGAGGCTCCATTCAAGGCAAAACAGTTGCATGGATTGGCGATTCGAATAATGTATGTAATACATGGCTCCAAGCGGCTGAGGTATTAGATTTTAATGTGCATGTTTCTACGCCTAAAGGTTATGAGGTTGAAGTTGAGCGAGCAGGCTTATACGGCGATAAACATTTTGAAGAATTTGAAGACCCTATGGATGCAGCGAAAGACGCTGAAATTGTTACAACTGATGTATGGACGAGTATGGGATTTGAATCTGAAAATGAAGAACGTTTAAAAGATTTTGCAGATTGGCAAGTGGATCAGGAGATGATGTCAGTTGCATCATCAAATGCATTGTTTATGCATTGTCTTCCAGCACATCGAGGTGAGGAAGTCACAGCAGAAGTTATTGACGGCACTCAAAGCGTTGTATGGGACGAGGCTGAAAATCGTCTTCATGTTCAAAAAGCATTGATGGAATACCTGTTATTAGGAAAAATGAAAAATGAGTGATATTAAAAAAGTTGTTTTAGCTTACTCCGGTGGATTAGACACGTCAGTTATTTTGAAGTGGCTACAAGAAACCTATCAATGCGAAGTGGTAACTTTTACAGCCGATTTAGGGCAAGGTGATGAGCTAGAGCCTGCAAAAGAAAAAGCTAAAGCTGCCGGCGTCAAAGAAATATTTATTGAAGACTTGAAAGAAGAATTTGTTCGAGACTTTGTATTCCCAATGTTTAGAGCAAATGCTGTTTATGAAGGTGAATACTTGCTTGGCACTTCAATTGCAAGACCGCTTATAGCAAAACGTTTAATTGAGCTTGCTAAAAAAACAAATGCAGATGCTATTTCTCATGGCGCGACAGGTAAAGGGAATGATCAGGTTCGCTTCGAATTAGGAGCGTATGCACTTAATCCTGATATTAAAATTATTGCACCATGGCGTGAGTGGGATTTACTTAGTCGAGAAAAACTACTTCAGTTCGCTGTCAAAAATAATATTCCAGTGGAGATGAAGCATAAAAATGGTGGAAGCCCTTACAGTATGGATGCCAATTTATTGCATATTTCTTATGAAGGGCGTCATTTAGAAAATCCTGGCGCTGAGCCTGAAGAAGATATGTGGCGATGGACTGTAAGTCCTGAAAAGGCACCTAATGAATCTGAAACGATTGAGATTCAATTCAATAAAGGTGACCCAGTGAGTCTTAATGGCAAAACCATGAAGGCGCATGAACTATTAGCGGCTCTTAATCAATTAGGCGGTAAGCACGGTATAGGCAGATTAGATCTTGTAGAGAATCGATATGTAGGTATGAAATCTCGAGGCTGTTATGAAACACCCGGCGGCAGTATTTTACTAAAAGCGCATCGAGCAATTGAATCTATAACACTAGATCGTGAAGTGGCTCATCTTAAAGATGACTTGATGCCAAGATTTGCTTCTTTGATTTATAACGGCTACTGGTGGAGTCCTGAGAGGCTTGCATTACAAACACTCATCGACCATACGCAAAATAATGTGAATGGTTGGGTTAAATTGAAGCTTTATAAAGGCAATGTGAGTGTGATTGGAAGAGATAGTGCAACAGACTCTCTTTTTGATACATCCATTGCAACATTTGAAGATGACGGAGGCGCATACGATCAAAAAGATGCGGCAGGTTTTATTAAACTCAACGCTTTAAGAATGAGAATCGCAGCAAAAATTAAAAAATAAGGTGAATTTAAATGGCTCAATTTGACAATGTAAGTGTAAAGAAAAAAGCAAATATTTATTTTGATGGTAAATGTGTGAGTCATACCATTCTTCTTCCAAATGGAACAAGAAGTACGGTCGGCGTAATTTTTCCAAGCACATTAACTTTCAATACTCAGGCAGCTGAAGTGATGGAAATTCTAGCTGGAGAGTGCCGCGTAAAATTACATGGCGCTTCTGAATGGGTTGAGTATAAAGAAGATCAAAAATTTTCTGTACCCGCAAATTCATCATTTGAAATTGAAACATCAGACACGCTTCACTATGTTTGTCATTTCGAATAAATAAATTTTTTAAGTAAGGAGATTTTGTATGCCATCTTTTGATGTTTCATCCGAAGTAAATATGGCTAATTTAACTAATTCCATCGATGTCGCGTCTCGAATGATTATTAATCGATATGACTTTAAGGGAACGAGCGCGAAAGTCGAATTTTCAGAGAAAGACTTAACGATTACTCTCTATGGAGATTCAGATTTTCAGTTAGGTCAAATTAAAGATATTTTGCTACCTGCTATGGAAAAAAAAGAGGCTGATAGCTCTAAAAGAATAGACCCTCAGGACAT
>CAJARE010000134.1 GCA_903944255.1 uncultured beta proteobacterium | reverse complement strand
GGCATTGCTGCGGGCGAGTTAGAAAATCCTATACCCACCATCCCAGCTTTTGCGACATCACGCAAATGGTCAACTAAAACTCCACAATGGTGACTTCGAATAACGCCAGAAAAAGCAACACCGAACTCATTAGCCGCTAAAACTGCCTCAGTAACTGCCAATTGGCATGCTTCGAAAGCTAACCCCTCTTTTGCATCAATCAATAACGCACCGCCTTTACGCTTGATAACAGATGGTTTCGCCTGACCATCTACACGACCATTACGGAGATGGGTAGCATATTGGTTAACGCGTGAAAGGCCATGAGAACCGATTCCTTGGGACTCCGCTAAAACCAATGCATTTGCAGTGGCTTGTGCCATTACTTCGTGTGCACCGGCATGTTGCAACACAGAAGCTACTAATTTTGTTAGTTCTTGAGCGCTAATTTTCATTGCAAAGCCTCTAACACTTTGTCAGCAATCAATGAACTTACTCTGATATTTGATTCTTCGGTAACACCAGCTATGTGAGGTGTGAGTACTAGATTAGGACAATCCATGAAGTGAGTTGAAGCTAGAAGAGGTTCAATATCGAATACATCTAAAGCTGCTCCACCTAAGCGCGTTTCTTTTAAAGCTGTCGCAAGGGCGGGTTCGTCAATAATTCCGCCACGTGAGGTATTAATTAGTATAGAGTTTCGCTTCATCAAGGATAAGCGTTTAGCATCAAAAAGCCCCTTAGTAGAAGGCAATAAAGGAATATGCAAGCTAACCACGTCAGACATAGCAAGTAATGCATCTAACTCTACAAAACTGACTTTCAATTCATCAAAAACAGGATCAGATGCGGTCATCTCTTTATCAAAAGCGACCACTTTCATACCTAAATTTTTAGCCAGCTTGGCAGTAAGTTGCCCAATGGAACCAAAGCCAATTAACCCAATCGTTTTACCTTGTATTTCCCGCCCCTTTGACAATGCATTACGGGGCCAATGTCCTTGGGCAACTAAACTGCTAGAAAGGTAGCTACCACGCAACAATAGTAGTGCTGTAGTTACAACGTACTCTGCAACTGAAAGCGCATTTGCCCCATTTGCAGGTATTACTTTTATTGATCGCAAACCACACTCGATCGAATCAATATTATCTAATCCAACACCTAGCCTGCCCACAATACGGCATTTAGGCATAGCCTCTATTAATTCAGAATTAACTTGGGTTCGATTTCGCACAATTAGCGCGTCTGCGTGTGCAACCTCTTTAATTAGCCGCGTTAAATTGTCTACCAATAGCGGATCATAGGTAACGTCGTGAACTTCTGAGAGTCGCATCACGGCGTTTTCGTCCATAAACTCCGTGATGACAATTCTTGCCATTTCTAAGCAGACTCGAATAATCTGGTTAAAACAAATTCACGATGCCCTAATGCTTCTGCCGCAGTAAATCGACCATTCACTGTTGCCATCATTACTTCAAGGAGTTGATCGCCAGTTTCATCCATAGTTCGCTCTCTTTGTAAGAGTCCGGAGCAATCCACATCGATATGCTCACTCATAGTTCTAACAGTACGAGGATTAGCACATACTTTGATTACCGGAACGATGGCATTACCAATCACATTACCTTGTCCAGTAGGAAAGAAATGAACAACAAAACCAGCGGCGGCACATAAAGTCACCATTTCAGCGGCAGCAGAGGAGGAATCCATGAACCATAAGCCTGGATGCGTTGGCATCTCGGCCTTATCAAGGACGCCATCTACGGTACATTTTTTTCCTATTTTTTGAATATTTCCTAGTGCCTTCTCTTCAATCGTAGTCAACCCTCCTGCAATATTACCTTTGGTAGGCTGAGACTCTGATAGGTCGGTAGTCTTATTGCGATGGATCATATCTTGGTAGCGATTAAACATTGCCATAAACTGATCGCGCACTTTGTCATTGGCACACCGCGCTGCAACAATATTTTCGCCACCAGTAATCTCAGATGTTTCTCCAAATACTAATGTGGTTCCCAAACCATGAAGAGTGTCGAAGGCATTACCACAGGTTGGATTAGCTCCACAACCGGAAGTGGTGTCAGACTCCCCGCACTTAGTTGAAACCCAGAGTTCTGAAATAGGGCATTCAACCCGGCTCAAAGAAGTAGCATGCTGTATGTATTTCTTAGCTACCTGGGATGCCTTCATGATCGTTTCATGATCGCCGTGTCCTTCAATACCAAATCCAATAACTGGCTTACCAGTTTTAGCAATACCTTCTACAACTTTTTTAGTCCAGCTGTCTTCAATACCTATAACAACTACAGCTGCTACGTTAGGATTGCAGCCAGTTCCAATTAAAGTAGCAAAGTGCAGATCTAGGTCAGCTCCAAATTGCAATCTTCCATATGGATGCGGAATAGCCATGGTGCCTTTAATATTGTGCGCTACTGCTTCCGCAGCTGCATTAGATAGGTCATCTAGCGGAAGAATAATCACGTGATTGCGAACTCCAACCCTTCCGTTTTCCCTGCGATAGCCCCAAAAGGTTGAATTTTTATTAAGAAATGACATATTTATCCTTGATTTGTATGAATATATTTATTACCAGCGCTTAGTTTTAATGTTGTGAACATGTGCATGTTCGCCAGTCTTAATGGCAGCAACGACTTTTCCGATATCTACACCATATTTTGCCCAAGCTTAGCTACGACCCGCTCAAAGATTTCATCCCTCTCACAGAATTGGCTCGCGTCCCTAATCTTCTGGTAACCAGCCCAACATTACCGGTACGATCAGTTCAAGAGTTGATAGCGCTTGCCAAAGCAAAGCCTGGAAGCCTCTTTTATGCTTCGCCTGGCAACGGTAGCTCAGGACATTTAGCCGGCGAACTTTTTAAATCTCTCGCGGGTGTTGATATCGTTCACGTACCCTACAAAGGCGCGGCTGAAACAATACAAGATTTGAGCACGGGCCGAGTCAACATGATGTTTGACAGTTTGGCTCAGGGTGGTTCGCTGGCCAAGGCGGGTAAAGTCAATGGCTTGGCCGTCACGAGCGCGAAGCGACATCCCTCATTTCCTGATTTTCCCACCATGGTGGAGTCTGGCTTTGCCGGCTGGGAAACCGGACCTTGGTTCGGTTTGGCTTTGAAAGCAGGAACCCCTGAAGACATTGTCAAGCGCTTGCACAGTGAAGCGACCAAGGCACTTGCCGGCCCCGTCGTAGCCGAGCGCCTGATTGCACTTGGCGCAACGCCCATTGGCAGCTCGCCCGCAGAGTTTTCGGCTTATATCAAATCGGAATCTGCACGCTGGGGCAAACTCGTACGCG
>CAJARE010000133.1 GCA_903944255.1 uncultured beta proteobacterium | reverse complement strand
CAACTAAGGCTGCAAAGTCTGGCAACGACAAAGAGGCTGCTGCTTTAGTAGCAGTGCTGACTAAAGTTCAGGCGCATTTAGATACTGCTCAACCAGTGCGGAGTTTGCCGCTCACAGCAGAGGAAAAACTAGTTATTCAGCCGCTGTGCTTAATTACTGCAAAGCCGGCAATGTACGTTGCTAATGTGAAAGAGGATGGCTTTACTAATAACCCTCATTTAGAGGCAGTAAAGCAACATGCGGTAAAAGAAAATGCACCGGTGGTTGCTGTGTGTGCAGCAATAGAAGCTGAAATTGCCGATTTGGATGATGCTGACAAAATTGAATTTTTGGCTGATCTTGGCATGGAAGAGCCAGGCTTAGATCGTGTTATCAGAGCGGGCTACTCTTTACTTGGCCTGCATACTTATTTCACAGCTGGCGTAAAAGAGGTAAGGGCTTGGACTATTCATCAAGGTGATACAGCTCCTCAGGCAGCAGGCGTAATTCATACGGATTTCGAGCGTGGTTTTATTCGTGCCCAAACCATTTCTTATGATGACTTCATTCGCTTCAAAGGCGAGTCAGGCGCTAAAGAGGCTGGCAAGATGCGGGCTGAAGGAAAAGAGTATGTCGTGAAAGACGGAGATGTATTGAACTTCTTATTTAATGTTTAAATAAAATTACCATTACTTTAGAAGTAAAAAAGCCCTCTCTTGAGGGCTTTTTATTGCATTCTAAATTATCTAAGGCAGTAGCTTCTTAACCAGCTTTTGCTGCCTTCTCTAAACATTTAGAAATTTCTTCATAACGTTTAAGAGTTAGCTTTGTTGGCACCACTTCTTTTTTGCGTCCATCAACATTAGCAGCCATTTTGATGTATCCCATGGCATTGAGATTTTTCAAGCGGCCATGCAAGGTAGCCTGGGAGCCCAGTTCAGAGAGTGAAATTAAATCTCCTACTAAGATCGTTTTTTTAGCGAATGCAGCGAGCACGATTTTATCGAGCAAGCTTTCCTCAGTGCGATCGAGCTTTTTACCAGGATTCATGCGATCGATGGCATCCAGTAAATTGAGAAAGCGAAGATAAGAAGTTTTATTGCTTAGCATGGTGTATGGATTGCAGAATTAAATTAAGAATCTTGTAAGTTATGAATAGTATATACGTATTAGCCCTTAGGTAAACTTGTATGGAACTTATATGCAATCATGAAAAAATGAACCATACTCATAAATAATGTTAAAGGCCCTCTCTTCTAATCCTGCTGGCTGGCTCTGTGAGTTTGTAATCAGTTCAGTTTTGTACTTAATTTTGTTTTATCTCAATGATTGGTTAACTACCGAATTAATTTATGGCTTAGGGGTTCATTGGATTTATCTACCCGCTGGATTGAGATTATTTCTGATCTTAGTCTTTGGGCTCCCAGGGGCCTTAGGGATTAGTTTTTCATCCTTCTTGCTGAGTTACTACGGAGTCTTTCCTCAAGATTTAGTGGCATGCATTGGCATCGCTTTGATATCAGGATTTGCACCATATTTAGCCAGGATCTTT
>CAJARE010000132.1 GCA_903944255.1 uncultured beta proteobacterium | reverse complement strand
GACCCTCGGTGAAGATCCACTCCTCGCCGCCTCCCTTGTGTCCGCACAGGTCAAAGGCGTTCAGGCAAATGGCCTCATCGCCACCGTCAAACACTTCGCCGCGAATAACTTCGAACAGGGCCGGATGGGTGTAAATGTCATCATCGATGAACGGACACTAAACGAAATCTACCTCCCGGCCTTTGCCGCAGCGGTTAATGCTGGCGCTGGTTCTGTGATGGGAGCCTACAACAAAATCAACGGCACGTATTGCTGCGAGAACAGTGCCCTCCTTGAAACAACCCTGCGGCAGAAGATGGGCTTTGGCGGCTTTGTGATGTCGGACTGGTTTGCCACACAGTCCACTAATGCCAGTATCCAGGCGGGACTTGACATGGAGATGCCCGGGGATGGTATCCGTATCCCTGGACGAGATGGCTTCTTCGGCAAAAATCTCCAAACAGCTATCGAGACGGGAGAGCTGCCCGAAGCCACGCTTGACCGCTCCGTTGCACGCATCCTTGTCGTGATGGAAAAGTTTGGACACCTAGACAAGCCAAAGAAGCGTACAAAGCCAAAAAGGAAAAAGCTGCCTGTTCCGGGACCAAAAAAACCATCGTAAAAGCCAACAACTAAACCCAGTATCACGGCC
Source organism: uncultured beta proteobacterium (assembly GCA_903944255.1). GTDB lineage: Bacteria > Pseudomonadota > Gammaproteobacteria > Burkholderiales > Burkholderiaceae > Polynucleobacter. The sequence goes on along the minus strand of CAJARE010000132.1, from coordinate 5,360 downwards.
TTGAATTGTTGATATCGGCCAACCCCTTTAGGCGCATGGGTCTCACCCAAGGAAGGCTGAAACCAGGTGTAGAGCAAAAGAAACAGCAAAACAAATGGCAAGGCCTTGCGCAAAGGCTCAGCAGGAAAATTACTGACTGCATTTGCCCCTAGAAGTGAGCCAACAAAACCTGCGGCGATGGCCGGACCCACAACAGCCCATGGCAAAGAAACGTGGCGCAAATATCGACGCGCGGCATTTAAGGTGCCACCAACAGCAGAGACTTTGTTTGTGCCAAGCAAGGTCGCTGGAGAGGCGTCGGGATAGGCGGCAAATAAAGCTGGGACTTGGATCAGGCCGCCACCGCCAGCCACAGCATCTACTAGGCCAGCAAAAAATGCCATCGCTAATAGCAAGGGCCAAATGAAAATTGAAAATTCGATAAGAGGCTCAATCAAAAAAATAATCATAAGGCCTGGCATTGCAGCCTTATTCAAAATGTATTTTAGTCACAGGAAGTTTTAAGTGTGATTTCAGTTTTTCCTGCTATTACAATCAAATGATGGACTTCTCTGTAACGCCCAAACTAGAAGAGTTGCGGGATCGAACGCGATCATTTATTCATGATCAAATCATCCCGTTCGAAAAAGACCCACGGCAAAACGCACACGGCCCATCGGAAGAATTACGCAAGGAACTGATAGCGCTGGCACGCAAAGCTGGCTTGTTAACACCCCATGCCTCAGTAGAGATGGGGGGCTTGGGTTTGAGTCATGTTGAAAAAGCGCTTGTTTTTGAAGAGGCTGGTTACTCCTCTTTAGGTCCAACGGCGATGAACATTCATGCTCCTGACGAAGGCAATATTCATCTACTAGAAGAGATTGCGAGCCCGGAACAAAAAGAGCGTTGGCTTCGCCCCTTGGTTGCTGGAAAAATTCGCTCATGCTTTGCGATGACCGAGCCCTCGCCTGGTGCGGGCTCAGATCCCTCGATGCTCATGACAAGCGCCAAGAAAGATGGCGATGACTATCTTATTGATGGTCAAAAATGGTTTATCACTGGAGCTGATGGTGCTGATTTTGCAATCATCATGGCACGCATTGAAGACGGCTCTGCAACCATGTTTCTCTCCGACATGAATGCGCCAGGCATTGAGCTGATTCGCAATATGGATGCAATGGATAGCTGTTTTACTGGCGGTCACGGTGTTCTGCAATTTACTAACTTACGAGTTCCCTCCAATCAAATATTAGGAGAGCTTGGGAAGGGCTTTAAGAACGCTCAAGTTCGTTTAGCGCCTGCACGATTAACGCACTGTATGCGCTGGCTCGGTCAGGCTAGACGAGCACAAGACATTGCGATTGCCTACGCAAGAAAGCGCGAAGCCTTTGGAAAAATCTTGGGCGAGCACGAAGGCGTTGGATTCATGCTGGCAGACAATGATATGGACCTACAAACTTCACGTTTACATATCTTGCATACGGCATGGCTATTAGATCAAGGCCAGCGTTGCAATTTTGAATCTAGTCGTGCGAAGGTGATTTGTTCTGAAGCTGAGTGGCGAGTGATAGATCGCTGCGTACAAATTTTGGGCGGCCAAGGCATTACTGGCGAAACTGCACTGATGAAAATATTTCAAGATATGCGCGGCTTTCGGATCTATGACGGCCCTAGTGAAGTACATCGCTGGAGCATGGCGCGCAAAATTATTGGAAACAAAGAGTCCAAGTGATGGATATCAATCCGCTGTTTCGATTGGATGGTAAAACGGTCTTGGTTACCGGCGCCTCTAGTGGGATTGGCAAACACTGCGCAACATTCTTGGCCCAATTAGGAGCAAAGCTTGCCATTGCATCACGCCGCATAGATAAGCTGCAGTCTGTTGTCGAGGACATCGCACAATTGGGCGGCCAAGCCAAGGCATTTGAATTAGACGTTACGAACCAAAAAAGTGTGATGAAGTGTTTTGATGAGCTTGCCCATTGGTCATTGCCAACGATCGTTATCAACAATGCCGGCATGAGCGTCAATCGCAAGTTGCTTGACCAAACCGAGGAAGATTGGGATCAGGTAATCGACACAAATCTGAAGGGCTGTTGGCTAGTTGCCACCGAAGCAGCGCGGCGCCTAGCAGCCACCAATACTCCTGGAAATATTGTCAATATTGCCTCTATTTTAGGGGGGCGAGTCATCGGTGGAGTGGCTCCTTATGTCATCTCAAAAGCGGGCGTGGTCCAGCTCACAAAAGTAATGGCTCTTGAATTAGCGCGCTACCAAATACGAGTAAATGCACTGTTGCCAGGCTATGTGATTACTGACCTTAATCGCGACTTCCTGCAAAGTGAAGCTGGACAAAAGATTCTGGCGCGCATACCTTCAAGGCGCTTTAATAACTTGGAAGATTTAAATGGACCATTATTGCTCTTGGCTTCTGATGCGAGTAAAGCAATGACTGGGGCAACGGTTGCTGTCGATGGTGGACATCTTGTTAGTGGTCTGTAAATAAGCCAAGCAATGAACACCCCTTCTTTTCATGAGCCCCTGAGCCTGTATTTAAAGGGTCTTGGTCTAACTGGGGGCCCGATAGAGTTAAGCCAGCTCACAGGCGGTCAGTCGAACCCCACCTACAAAATTAGTGACGGCAAGGCACATTACGTACTCAGAAAAAAACCGGGTGGGGTTTTATTACCGTCAGCGCATGCGGTTGATCGAGAGTATCGCGTCATGAAAGCGCTGGCCAGCACGGATGTACCTGTCCCCCAAATGTTGGCTTATTGTGAAGATGAAAGCATCATTGGAACTGCCTTTTTCATTATGGAATATCTGGACGGCCGAGTCTTTGTCGACCAGTCTTTACCAGGCTTTCAGCCTAGTGAGCGGCAGCAGATTTACGAACAAATGAATCGCACAATTTCTGCTATACATCGTCTAGATTATGTTTCTCTTGGATTAGAAAATTTTGGTAAGCCTGGAAATTATTTTGCGAGGCAAATCAACCGCTGGTCTCGGCAAGTGCGCGAAGCCAACATTGCCATTCCAGACTCTCTTATTAGGCTAATGGATTGGTTGCCAGCGCATATTCCACCTGAGGATGAAACCTCACTAATCCATGGCGACTTTCGCATGGACAATCTTATCTTTCACAAAACTGATATGCGCATCATTGGTGTTTTAGATTGGGAGCTCTCCACCTTAGGCAATCCCCTTGCTGATTTTGCATATCAATGCATGGCCTGGAGAATCGCGCCTACCCTTTGGCGCGGAATACAGGGACTAGATTTAGCCGCCCTTGGAATTCCGAGCGAAGCGCAATATATTGCCCTGTATGAAAAACAAATTGGTAGGCCAATCGTCGAACACTGGCGTTTTTTAATGGCTTATAACTTGTTTAGAATATCGGCGATCTTGCATGGAATCACCAAGAGGGCTTTAGATGGGAACGCCAATGCAAGCGACGCCTCTGAAAATGGCAAGAAGGCGGACGCCCTTGCTGATCTTGGCTGGGCTTGCGCTCAAGAATAGATAGCCGTTTTTCATTAAAAAGTTGTGGCTAAAGGCGCATTAAAAAATATAGTGGGCCTAAGTAATATAGGGGCATACAAAAATACCGGCACGCCAAGAGCAAGGCGGTTTAGCATAGGGTTAGCACTATACGTGATCAACTGTAATTGGGCTATGCTTTACCTGATATCTTTTTTGAAAGTCTAGGCAACTTGGGCAAACAAAACGTCATCCTCGAAACGGAAGACCTCACAAAATCATTTAATGGCTTCATTGCGGTAAATAATGTGAATTTAGCTATTGAGCGTGGGGCTATACACGCACTGATTGGTCCTAATGGGGCTGGAAAAACAACCTGCTTTAATTTATTGACCAAGTTTTTAGAGCCCAGCTCTGGAAAAATCTTCTTTAATGGTATGGATATTAGCGCAGAAAAGCCTTCTCAGATTGCACGCAAAGGCATCATCCGCTCTTTTCAAATATCAGCGGTATTCCCTCATATGACAGTACTTGAGAACGTTCGTTTTGGGATGCAGCGCTCCTTAGGTAGTTCATTTTATTTTTGGCGAAATATAAATTCCCTAGACGTATTAAACACGCGAGCGATGGAGGCCCTTGACCAGGTTGAGCTGACTAGGTTTGCCGATGAGCTAGCGGTGAATCTTCCCTATGGAAGAAAGCGCGCGCTTGAAATTGCAGCCACTATCGCCATGGACCCTGAGCTAATGTTGCTTGATGAGCCGACTCAAGGCATGGGCCATGAAGATGTTGATCTTATAACTGAGCTCATTAAAAGGGTTTCAAAAGGTAGGACGGTTTTAATGGTGGAGCACAACATGAAGGTGGTTGCCAACATAGCAACCACTATCTCTGTTTTACAGCGAGGCGAAGTCATCGCTGAAGGCTCCTATGAGCAAGTTTCGAAAAATCATCAGGTGATGGAGGCGTACATGGGTACCGCTGACGCCGAACTAGAAGGCCACTAATCAAGGTATGAGCGCGCCGGCTTTAGAAATCAAAGATCTCAACGCGTGGTATGGCGAATCCCATGTGTTGCATGGAATCAATTTGTCGGTAAACAAAGGTGAGGTTGTCTGCTTGTTGGGCCGCAATGGTGCGGGACGGACAACAACACTAAGGGCTGTTTTGGGTCTAGTTTCCAGCAGAACGGGGTCGATCAAAGTCAATGGGCTTGATGTGCTTAGTATGCCAACGCATGAAGTTGCCAGATTAGGAATTGGCTATTGTCCCGAAGAGCGAGGTATTTTTACAAGCCTTACTTGTGAGCAGAATTTGATGCTACCGCCCAAAGTTGGCGAGGGTATGGCAATGGAAGTAGATGAGATTTATCACATGTTTCCTAATTTATACGAGCGGCGCTCAAGCCCTGGCGGCAAACTTTCAGGTGGCGAGCAACAGATGTTATCCATTGCGCGGATTTTGCGAACGGGCGCAAATATTTTGTTGCTTGATGAAATCACAGAAGGATTGGCGCCAGTCATTGTGCATAAATTATCTGAGGTAGTTCGCACACTAAAAGAGCGTGGCTTTACTATTGTTTTAGTAGAACAAAATTTTAGATTTGCCTCAAAACTCGCTGATAGAAACTATGTGATAGAACATGGGCAAGTTGTAAAAATAGTGGAAAGAAGTGAGCTCGGAGCTAACGAAGAGAAGCTCAGGGTTTTATTGGGGGTGTAGTTAAAAAATGAAGCAAGCTTAAAAGGAGACGTTCAAATGAAAAAGACTTTAATTGCAACTGCAGTTGCATCGTGTTTAATGGCGGCCACAATTCTCGCTCATGCACAAACCGTTTCGGATAACGAGATTAGGATTGGGGTGCTAACAGACCTCTCTGGTATTTATTCTGCAATTGAAGG
>CAJARE010000131.1 GCA_903944255.1 uncultured beta proteobacterium | reverse complement strand
GCAACTGGCTTGTCATCTGGACTAGGCGCATCGCGATAGACGATGTCATGTTCCTCAACAATGGCAAGGCCTTGCTGATTGGAAATTTGGTGTTTAACTAATATAAAGATCAGGTCACCACTGCGGCCAGCTTTATGGGTAACCGACTCAATAGTGGAGACACGTTCAATGTCATCGCCAACTGAAAGTGGAGCTAGCCACTGAATACGACTGCCCGCCCACATCCGACGAGGAAGAGGAACGGGAGGTAAAAAACCACCGCGTTTAGGGTGGCCATCAGGTCCGATTTCTGACTCGCGAGCATGGGGTAAGAAATAGAGCCAGTGCCACAGTTCAGGCAGAAAAGTAGCCTTAGCAGGTGCAGGATCCTCTCGGTCAAGAGTTGCCGATAGTGCTCGCACTGGAGCAGCGGTCACAGTGTCAGAAAGTGTTTCAGATTTTCCTAGCCACTCTTGGAGATGGGTAATGGTTTGAGGTTCGATTCGCATAAGTTCTATTATGCCAATCTTGCGATCCTACTTAAGCTAGTAATACGGCAATTAAATAGCTTAATAGGCCAGCTAGTGCAGAGCCCCCAATGACTGTGATCACCCCTTTTTGAAACTTAAAGAGCGCTAAGCCCGCAAATACGCAAATAATGATGGATATCCAAGAGATCGATCCCCCAAAGCCGAGTGGCAAAAATACGTGATAAGCGAAAAATAGACCCAAGTTGGCAATCACGCCAACCACTGCTGCGGTAATGGCAGTGAGAGGCGCTGTAAAACCCAGCTTGCCATGGGTTGATTCAATCAGGGGGCCACCTACCAGAATAAAAAAGAAAGAAGGTAAGAAGGTAAACCAGGTAGCAACACAGGCGCCCAGAACACCAAACCAAAATGGGTTAGCGCTTCCAATCAAATGTTGGATGTGTCCAGCAAGATAGCCTACAAAAGCAACCACCATGATGAGTGGTCCAGGGGTTGTTTCTCCTAGAGCCAGTCCATCAATCATTTGATTGGCGCTCAACCATTGAAAATGATCTACAGCTCCTTGATAAACATACGGTAATACTGCATAAGCTCCACCAAAAGTGAGTAAAGCTGCTTTTGTAAAGAACCATGCTAACTGAGGGTAAAGCGTCTTCCAACCAAAATAGGTAATCAATATTCCGATAGGAAGCAGCCAGCAAAATAGTGCAATAGCGCTATGGCGTAAGGTTTTCTGAATATTAAATTGTGCGTGATTCGGTGTTGGCGTGTGATCATCAATGATGGCAGCTCCGTAGTGAGCATCTTTTGTATTTCCGTGACCACTACTTTGTTGAAAATATTCTGGATAACGCTTGCCGCCCCAATATCCAATGGCTGCTGTGATGATGACAATGATTGGAAAAGATAAGTTGAGAATGAAAATAGCTAAAAAAGATCCAAATGCAATCCACTGCAATACTTGGTTATGAAGAGTGCGTTTGCCAATCCGAACAGCCGCATGCAACACAATCGCAACGACTGCTGGCTTGATTCCAAAGAAGATCGCTGCGATCCACGGTACCTGTCCGTAGGTGATGTAGATCCAGGATAAGGCAATCAAGATCACTAGAGAAGGCAATACAAATAGTGTGCCAGCTAAGATGCCGCCCCAACTACGATGCATGAGCCAGCCAATATAAGTGACAAGCTGTTGGGCTTCAGGCCCCGGAAGTAGCATGCAATAGTTCAGTGCATGTAAAAAGCGCCGCTCCGAAATCCAGCGACGCTTTTCAACTAATTCTTGATGAAGGACTGCGATTTGTCCTGCGGGTCCTCCGAAGCTAATAAAACCGAGCTTAGCCCAAAACTTCAGGGCCTCACTGATAGGGATATCAAACTTCACTCATCCCACCGACAACCTGACTAAAACCGTTATCTACATAAATGATTTCAGCGGTAATGCCATTCGCTAAATCTGATAGCAGAAAGGCTGCAGTATTGCCGACATCATCAATGGTGACATTACGACGTAATGGTGCGGTTTGTTCAACAGCCTCGAGAATTTTTCCAAAGCCTTTGATACCTGAGGCTGCTAAGGTTTTAATCGGGCCAGCAGAAATACCGTTCACACGAATTCCTTTAGGACCTACGGAACCGGCAAGGTATCGCACTGATGCTTCTAAAGACGCTTTGGCCAAGCCCATGGTGTTGTAGTTGGGAACGTTACGCAATGCACCTAAGTAGGTCAGAGTCAGTAATGCAGATTTATCCCGCAACATCGGTAAGGCTTCTTTAGCCATTGCTGGAAAGCTATAGGCAGAGATATCGTGGGCAATTTTGAAGCCTTCACGTGAAAGGCCTTCTAGGAAATCACCCGCAATCGCTTCGCGTGGGGCAAAGCCAATAGCATGCACAAAGCCGTCAAACTGGGGCCATGTTTTGGCTAAATCCTTAAAAAGAGAGGAGATTTGCTCATCACTTCCCACATCACAGTCAAAGATCAGTTCAGTATTGAATTCTTTTGCGAAATCAACGATCCGGTCCTTAAAACGCTCGCCAACATAGGTAAAGGCCAATTCTGCACCCTCACGATGGCAGGCTTTGGCAATGCCATAGGCGATAGAGCGGTTGGAGAGGAGGCCGGTAATGAGAATTTTTTTGCCGGAAAGAAAGCCCATATTGTGTCCTTTGCTTCAAATATGATTTGCTATCTACAATTGTTGCATATATGCCCAAGCTAAGTCCCATTCGCCAAATAGCCCATTTTTGCCTTCTAGCTCTCCTTGTGGGAGCGGGAGTGGATGCTGTACAGGCTTCACAAGGTATCGCTCAGTATGGCAAGCCGAAGTATGCCGATGGCTTTAGCCACTTTGGTTACGTTAATCCCAATGCGCCGAGGGGTGGCACCTTAGTCTTGCCTAATCCAGATAGGCGTACCAGTTTCGATAAGTTCAACCCATTTACTTTGCGTGGCGTAAATGCGCCTGGTGTAGCACAACTGATGTTTGAATCTCTCGCAGTTGGTAGCGCAGATGAAGTTTCCAGTGCCTATGGATTGATTGCAGAAGATATTTCTGTTGCACCTGACAAGATGTCAGTGACATTTCGAATTCGTCCAGAGGCAAGATTCTCAGACGGCAGCCCGATTTTGGCGAGCGACGTTAAATATAGCTTTGATACTTTAATGAGTCCTCTTGCTAATCCACAGTTTCGTACAGTCTATGCTGATGTGAAACAAGCAGTAGTGGTCTCTGAACGAGTAATTCGTTATGACTTTAAAAATCGTAATCCTGAATTACCAGTGATGGTCGGCACTCTGCCAGTCTTTTCCCGTAATTGGGGTAAGAAGGCAGATGGATCAATTACGCCATTTGATAAATTGAGTTTTGAGTTACCAATCGCTAGTGGCCCTTACATCATCGAGTCTTACAAAGCAGGTAAGACCATGATCTTTAAGCGCAATCCAAATTACTGGGCAGATCGGGGCGGCGATACTTTAAATGTGCGTGTTGGTTTTTTCAACTTTGATCGCATCGTGTACAAACTTTACAGTGACGATACTGTTCGTTTAGAGGCATTTAAGGCCGGCGAGTTTGATGCTTTAGTGGAGTACCGCGCAAAAAATTGGGCAAAGAGTTATGTTGGGCCACGCTTTAATGACGGCACCCTCATTAAAAAGGCTTTCTTAAATCACAATGGCGCTGGCATGCAAGGTTTTGCAATGAATTTGCGTCGACCGATATTTCAAGATCCACGGGTTCGTCAGGCATTGGGTTATGCCTTAGATTTTGAATGGCTTAATCGCCAACTCTTTTTTGATCAATACAGTCGTATTAATAGCTACTTTACAAATAGTGACCTCAGTGCCAATTTCGATGGGCCGCGTAAGCCAACTGAAGCAGAGTTGAAGCTATTAAAGCCTCTGAAGGAAAAGTACCCTCAATGGGTGCCTGATGCCGTCTTTGGCCCAATGCCTCCAGCACCTTCTACTGCCGATCCGTCTAGCTTGAGACAAAATTTACGTAAAGCAAGAGAGTTGCTCATGCATGCAGGATGGCAATATCGGGACGGCGCTTTAAGAAATGAAAAGGGCGAGCCATTTCGTTTTGAAATGGTCGAAGATGGACCCTTTTTCTTGAGGGTGCTTTCTGCTTATATACGCAACTTAGAAAAGCTCGGCATTCAAGTAGATATTCGAACCAGTGACTTTGCTTTGCATCAGAAGCGTATGGATGAATATGATTTTGATATGACGACCATCCGTTTTCCGGATTCTCAAAGCCCCGGTAATGAATTATGGGATCGCTTTGGTAGTCAGGCGGCTAAAGAAAAAGGCTCTGATAACGTGATTGGTATTCAGTCACCAGTCGTTGATGCTTTAGTGCAGGCGATCACTACAGCCGAAACTCGTGAGCAGCTTCGAGCAGCTACTAGATCGCTCGATCGAGTGTTATGGAATAGCTATCTTGTGATTCCGCAGTGGTACAACCCTACACATCGCGTTGCTTACCGAAAAGAAATGCAATATCCCGATCCGCCTTTGTATTACAGCGCTGAGATGTGGATTTTGATGAATTGGTGGAAAGGAGGGACTCAATAATGCAGGGTCAAATTTGGTCTTACATCCTCAAGCGTGTACTTCTTATGATTCCTACCTTGCTGGGGGTCCTGACTTTGACTTTTGCAGTGGTTCAATTTGTTCCTGGTGGACCTGTTGAGCAAATGATTTTGGAGCTAAAGGGTAAAGGCGATGCTGCAGTCAGCGGGGCAGAGTCTTCTGGAGCTGGCAGCACTTATCGAGGGCGTCAAGGTATTGATGCGGAACGTTTAGCGGAGGTAAAGGCTTTGTATGGCTTTGATAAGCCACCCTTAGAACGGTATTTCATGATGCTAAAGCGCTTTGCCCAATTTGATTTGGGCCAAAGTTATTACCAACATCAAAGCGTATGGCAGCTAGTTGTTTCTAAATTACCGGTATCAATCAGTATTGGTCTATGGACCTTCTTTTTAACCTACTTGGTATCGATACCTCTGGGTATTGCCAAGGCCGTAAGAGATGGATCTCGTTTTGATGCGGTAACGAGTACGATGATTTTAGTGGGCTATGCAATTCCAGGTTTCGTGCTGGGCGTGTTGCTGCTGGTTATCTTTGGCGGCGGTAGTTTTCTGCAAATATTTCCTCTGCGAGGTCTCACTTCGGATAACTGGAATGATTTGACCCTCATGGGCAAGGTCATGGATTATTTGTGGCATTTAGTTTTACCCATTACTGCTTCTGTCTTAGGAAGTTTTGCGGTTGTGACAATGCTCACAAAAAATTCATTCTTAGAAGAGATTCGCAAACAATATGTATTAACTGCGCGAGCTAAAGGACTGACCGAGAAGCAGGTTCTATGGAAGCACGTATTCCGTAATGCATTGTTGCCCTTGGTAACAGGGTTTCCGGCAGCCTTTATTGGCGCTTTCTTCACCGGCTCCTTGCTGATTGAAACTTTATTTTCACTTGATGGGCTGGGTTTGCTCTCTTATGAATCCGTAATGCGTAGAGACTACCCGGTGGTATTTGGCACTCTTTACCTCTTTACTTTAATTGGCTTATTTACAAAACTGATCTCAGATCTTTGCTACGTCTATGTTGATCCACGCATTCAATTTGGTGCTGGGGGTGGATCATGAACCGTTGGCATCGTTTCAAAAATAGTCGCATGGGGTATGCTAGCTTATGGATCTTTCTGATTCTATTTGGGATCTCACTATGTGCAGAGTTCATTGCTAACGACAAGCCTTTAGTGGTCCGGTATCAAGGGCAATTTTATTTTCCTATTATCAAAAGTCAGCCCGAGACGGTCTTTGGCGGTGACTTTGCTACGCCGACAGATTTTTTGGATCCCGATATTCGTCGCAACATCACTAGTAATGGTAATTGGGCTATTTATCCACCCATTCCCTATAACTATCAAACACTGAATTACTTTTCAAAATCCCCTAATCCAGCTGCGCCTTCTTGGGATAATTGGTTAGGCACTGATGATCGTGGTCGTGATGTACTGGCTCGTTTAATTTACGGATTTCGCTTGTCCATCCTATTTGGTTTGGCGCTGACCATTGTGGGCGTTAGCGTTGGAATTTTGACAGGCGCCCTGATGGGATTTTTTGGTGGCAAATTTGATTTGGTATCACAACGCGTGATTGAAATTTGGTCGGCAATGCCAGAACTTTATTTGCTCATCATTTTTGCCTCTATCTTTAATCCCAGTATTTGGCTTCTGATTATTTTGCTCGCGGCTTTTGGTTGGATGGGGCTTTCTGATTATGTGCGAGCAGAATTCTTCCGTAACCGCGCCTTAGAGTATGTTCGTGCTGCACGTGCCTTAGGCTTGACCAATCTTCAGATTATGTGGCGTCATATTTTGCCTAATAGTCTGACACCAGTCATCACTTTTCTCCCTTTCCGCATGAGTGCTGCCATCTTGTCTTTAACCAGTTTGGATTTTTTAGGTTTAGGCGTGCCTCCCGGAACCCCTAGTTTGGGCGAGCTCCTCTCCCAAGGTAAGAGTAATTTAGATGCTTGGTGGATCTCTTTGTCTACTTTTGTCGTACTGGTGAGCACCTTATTGCTGCTCACTTTTATGGGTGAGGCATTACGCAATGCCTTTGATTCTCGTAAGGCTGGCTTGATGAGTGGAGGTCGCTCATGAGCAAAGCATCCAGTACCCCGCTATTGAAGTATGAAGATCTGAGTATTTCATTTGGGTCAGGGCGTCGCGCAAAGTTTGCCGTCAAAAATCTCGATCTGGAAATTGGAGTTGGCGAGCGAGTTGCCTTGGTAGGTGAGTCTGGTTCTGGCAAGACATTAACTGCCTTAGCGCCATTGAGATTAGAGCCTGAGGGTGCGCAAGTTTCAGGGCGGATATTTTGGAATCAACAGGGCGCACATGAGATGGTCGACTTGTTGTCATTGCCTATGCAAGAGATACGCCAAATTCGGGGTCGTGAAATTGCAATGATTTTTCAAGAACCCATGACAGCGCTCAACCCTCTCTTTACGGTGGGCAATCAAATCATTGAAGCCGTGCAGATCTATCAGCCACTCATTTCTAAATCAGACAGTGTCGATGCTGCGATTGATTTACTGAAGAAAACAGGTATACCAGAGCCAGGGCGCCGTTTCCATTCTTATCCCCATCAACTCTCTGGAGGGCAAAGGCAAAGGGCAATGATTGCGATGGCGCTTGCCTGCAAGCCTCGTCTCTTGATCGCTGATGAGCCTACTACTGCGCTTGATGTCAGTTTGCGCTTGCAAATTCTCGAATTACTCATTGAGTTACAAGAACAGTCTAAAGATGATGGTGGTATGGGGATCTTGCTGATTACCCATGATTTGAATTTGGTAAAGCATTTTGCACAACGTGTTGCAGTTTTAAACCAGGGAAATCTAATGGAGGCGGGCCCCACTAAACAGGTGTTTGATCATCCTACTGATGCCTATACCCGCGCTCTGGTCAATAGCGAGCCTTCTCGGGAGATAGCGCCAGTCATGCCTTTGGCCCCAGTCTTACTCAAGACTGAAGATTTGTCAGTAGCTTATCCAAGTACTCAATCTTCATGGTTTCAAAAACCACTTCCGCATAAAGTACTACGTAAAGTGAGCTTTAGCTTAAAGCAGGGTCAAACGATCGGCGTTATTGGCGAGTCTGGATCAGGCAAGACCACTCTTGGTATGGCAGTGCTGGGGCTACTTGGCGATTCTGCTGCCCAGGTGACCGGCGATGTGGATGTATTGGGTAATGATTGGCAAACTTTAAAACCAGTTGAGCGCCGTGCCATGCGCTCTAGTTTGCAAGTGATCTTTCAAGATCCATTTGGTTCATTATCGCCGCGCATGAATGTGATGCAAATTGTTTCTGAAGGTTTGGATATTCATTTCCCTAAATTATCTAATGCGGAACGCGAAACACGTGTGGTTGATATGTTGCGTGAAGTCGGAATAGAGCGCTCTGCATTAACGCGCTATCCCCATGAGTTCTCAGGAGGACAACGCCAACGCATTGCCATTGCGCGAGCCTTAATTTTACGACCACAAATCTTAGTATTGGATGAGCCAACTTCGGCATTAGATGTGTCGATTCAGAAACAGGTCTTGGCTCTATTATCTGAATTGCAGAAGAAATATAACTTGGCCTACCTCATGATTAGTCATGATTTAGCGGTTATTAGAGCGATGTCACATGAGGTGATGGTCTTAAAAGATGGCAAGGTCGTTGAGTTTGGTGATACGGAGAGCCTGATCAAAAATCCCAAACAGGTCTATACCAAAGAGCTATTTGCAGCTGCTCAGCTCGTTTAATTGGCCTACCGATCCTTGCTGAAATAGCCAAATTTGGTGTATGTACAGCAATTAATGAAAAAAAACGAATATAAACAATGGCTTAGGCCTAAACTTTGGGGTTGGTTAATCACCTATTCTTTGCTAAACTGACCTGATGTCGTTGAAAAACACACCTTCGCTAAAACTAAGCGCATTTTTAAGCTTAGGCTTTGCTCTCTATTTTGCTGCCGCTATTTCTGTGCAGGCTGCTGATAACGCTCTCGAGTCTGCTCCTGAATCAGGCGCTCCCAAAGAGACAATGTTTCAGGCGGGTAAGTCCTATATTTTTAGAGTATCAGATCGCCTAGTGGATACCGTCTCTGGTAAATCAGATGAACTCATTAATCGTGCAATGGAAGTGATTGGTGTGCGCTATCGCTGGGATACGGAGTTACCGCAGTCGGGCTTGGATGGCAGTAGCTTTGTTGGTTATGTATTTAAAGACAAGCTAGGATTTTTATTGCCACGTAAATCAACTCAGATGAGTCGCGTTGGTAAACCCATTAATCGTGAGGAGTTACAACCTGGAGACCTCGTATTTTTTAATACGATGCGCCTGACCTTCTCACATGTTGGTATTTATGTTGGGGATAATAAATTTATTCACTCCCCATCCAAAGGGGCTAGTGTTCGCGTTGATGATCTCAGTAGTTTGTATTGGGATAAACGCTTTGATGGCGCACGACGTTTAGATGGTAGTGATAATCTGAGTGATACTGAGCGTCAAGAGCTTCTCAATGAAGTCAAAAATCTCAAACGTAAATCTCGCAGCCTCTAAGGCAGCAGCCTAAGGTTCTAGCCCTTCAGCTTCTCTTTAATAAGCGCCATTTGTTCCTGGGTTGCAATCTCTCCAGCTAGGACAGCCGCATTTCTGGATTTAAAATCGCCACCACCCATCTGTAATAGCTGGGGTTGTATGACGATATCGGCATTTTTGAGTTCGTACTGATTAATACTTCGCTGCATGATGGAGATCGTTTGCTGTAATACCCCTAAGGTACCGCTGGCATCTTGATGAACAGGTTCAGAGGAGATATTGACAGCAATGACCAGTGTTGCTCCCATCTGTCTTGCATAGCTTACAGGTACTGGTGCGACTAGGCCGCCATCAACATATTCTTTGCCGCTAATCACGGCGGGCTGAAATACACCAGGTACGCTGCAGGATGCGCGTACTGCAAGACCCGTGTTGCCTGAGCGAAACAAAATCCCTTTTCCGGATTGCAGATCAGTTGCGACAATTCCAAGGGGGATCCGCATTTGCTCAATTGTTTTATTTTGGACTTCCCGGTTCACCATATTTTGAAGCGCATCACCTCTAATCAGACCACCAAAACGACCAGCGAAGGGCAAGCCCCAGTCTGCAAGGGTGGCTTCATCTAAATTGAGGGCTAGACGATTGATCTCATTTCCGGTCGCGCCAGACGCAAGTAGCGCTGCAATAACACTTCCAGCGCTACTACCAACCACCACATCAGGTCTGATGCCTTGGGATTCCAGGGCTTTGATCACTCCTACATGGGCAAACCCGCGGGCAGCCCCAGCTCCTAAAGCTAGGCCTATAACGGGCTTGCGAGAACTAAAAATACTGCAGGAACTGAGACTTCCGGCTCCTAGAAGGGCGCCCAGTCCGATACCAAGACCTAAGGCGCGACGCCTTCCTTGGGAATCGAGTTGTATAGAGGGGGTTTGGTCTAAAAAGTCACTCATTTGGCTATTGTATTGAGCCTACCTTATAATAAGCACTCGGTGAACGAAAAGGACTTCGTTTCTGTACGGACATGCCTTCCAACTAGAAATATTGAGATTAGTTGTCCGTAGTAACTTAAGAACACCCCAAACCCATTACTGAAATACATTTTTTTAAAGCTATATCAGGCGTAATCCTGATGGCCCGACTTTTATGGATGATCACAACAAGCGTGTAATTGAAACAGCTCTCCTGTGCGCGCAGGAGCCACTCACCATTACTGAACTGTCTCGTTTATTTGTTGAGGATATTTCCAATGCTGATATCGATGAGGCATTAGTAGAGATTCAGCGGGCATGGGATGACAAGGGGATGGAGCTGGTGCATATTGCCACTGGTTGGCGTTTCCAAAGTCGTGTTTCGATGCGTGAGTTTCTTGATCGATTGACTCCTGAGAAGCCGCCAAAGTACTCCCGCGCTGTCATGGAAACCTTGGCCATTATTGCTTATCGTCAACCCGTTACTCGGGGTGAGATTGAAGAAATTCGTGGTGTAGCGGTTAGTAGTAATGTGATGAAACAACTGGAGGATCGTGGTTGGGTTGAAGTGATTGGCCATAAAGATACGATTGGTCGTCCTGGTCTTTACGCCACTACAAAACAATTTTTAGATGATCTAAGCTTGACTAATCTACAAAGCTTACCCATGTTAGAAGATGCTGCCCCAATGGCTGCAGCAGAGCACTTAGGTCAAGCAGTCATGGAATTTGATGCTAATGCCACCGTAGAAACGGTTGTGATTCAGCAGGATCAAGTAATAGAAGAAACAGAAGAAACAACGACAGTTGAAATCACTGAAGAAGTTAGCGAAGTAATAGAAGAAGTTACCCCAGAGTCTGAAGACAAATCAGACGAAGCAAAATAATCATTAATGACAAGCTCAAACGAAAACGATTCACCTCCGATAGTTCATTCATCGGCAGCTCCTGCTAATACTGATGGCACCTCAGATGCTGCCGTTAAAGTCGACGGTCGGGAAGGCGGCGAGCGTCGCCCACGCCGACCTGGTACCGGTAAGCACCCATTTAATAAAAAGCGTCCTTTCAATAAAGATCGGCCACGCCGTGAAGGGGATTCTGCCAATACATCAAGAGAGGGTGGCGGCAATCATGCAGCTAAGTTAGCCCCAAACCCGGCGGATGTTGAAGCATTATTTGCCTCGGTAGTGTCTGGAGAATTTGATGCAGCCTTAGATGCCCCAGAAGTATTAGAAGTCAAAAACCCTGATGGTCTCAATGAGAGTGAGATCTCTCATCAAACGGGAGCAGAGCGTCGTGCGCAACGTGCCCAAGGTTCACGTGAAGATGAAGATTCAGATGGGCCTACTGAAGAGGAGCTCAATAGCCTGCAATTTGCAAATGTTGACGAGTTACCTCTGAGTATGCGAGATGAAGTTTGGTCTGATCTTGATGGTTTAGATGATGATGCTGATGACGAAGATACTGTCAAACTACATAAGGTCTTGGCCGATGTAGGGATGGGTTCAAGACGTGATATGGAAGACTTGATTATTCAGGGTCGTGTATCAGTCAATAGCTTACCAGCCCATATTGGTCAACGTATTGGACCGACTGATCAAGTACGCATTAATGGTAAGCCAGTACATCGCAAAATTCAGACGAAGCCACCCCGCGTCATTCTTTATCACAAGCCATCTGGTGAGATTGTTAGTCAATCTGACCCAGAAGGCCGTCCAACAGTTTTTGATCGTTTGCCTAAGCCTCGTCAAGGACGTTGGATTGCAGTAGGGCGATTAGACTTTAATACTGAAGGCTTATTGCTATTTACTACTTCTGGTGAATTAGCCAATCGCTTGATGCATCCTCGTTATGGCGTTGAGCGTGAATATGCTGTCCGTATTTTGGGTGAACTCAGTCAGGAAAATACTGCTCTGCTCAAAAGCGGCATACAGCTAGATGATGGTCAAGCCAAATTCTTACGCTTAGCAATGGGCGGTGGCGATGGTGCTAATCGTTGGTATCACGTTGCTTTGACTGAAGGACGCAATCGCGAAGTGCGTCGCATGTTCGAAGCAGTAGGTCATACCGTTTCACGGCTACTTCGCACTCGTTACGGCATGTTCTTGCTACCCCCACGTTTAAGACGTGGAAAATGGGAGGAAGTTGAGGCGGGTGGCATCTATAACTTGATGAAGTTTGCAGGTTTGAAGATGCCTCAGCCACAAGATAAAGGTCGGAACCCAAACTCGCAGGGTCGTGACCGTCATTCCCCTCCAACTGGCGACTTTCAGCCAGATCCTATGCAAACCTCAGTTTCTTATTGGGGTTCTCGTGACGCCTTAACGATGGCTAGTGGCCATAACGGCCTAACCCATCAGGGTAAAAACGGTAAACCGGGTGGCGGATCTGCTGAGGGACGAGGCCTATTTAGAGGTCGAACACAAGGCGGCAGACCTGGTCAAGGCGCCCAGGGCGGACAAGGTGGCCAGGGCCAAAATCGCAATAAGGCTAAAAAAGTGCACCACGGGCAGTCAGCATTTGTAACTGGAAACCCTCAAAATCCAGGAAATGGACCGAAAAGAAGTGCCCCAAAAGGCAGAAAACCCTTCAATAAAGGACCGAGAAAGCCTCGAAACCCTGGCGAAAGCTTCTGATTTCTAACAGTTTTCCTCCAAATCAGCTATAATTTTGGTCTTACTGCAGGCATCTGCGGTATTAGGTAGTTACCGACTGATGTTGCGATCAACGTAAGTCGGCCTGTTCTGAATTTCGAGAATATGGGCTTTAAAGCCCATTTTTTTTTGCCATTTTGGTATGAAGGGTTGTTGTGAAAGATCAGCAGATTATTTCTGCAGAGCTGGAAAACTTGGGCTATACGCTGGTCGATATCGAGCGTGAAGCTGGAGGTTTGCTGCGTGTCACGATTGAAAACCCAGATTATGAGCGTTTGATTTCTGTTTTAGATTGTGAAAAGGTAAGTCATCAATTGAGCTACGCCTTACCTGTTGAGAATATTCCTTATGAGCGTTTGGAGATTTCTTCACCAGGTCTAGATCGCCCTGTAAAAACAGCGATTGATTTTGAGCGCTTTACCGGAATGGAAGTGGATTTGAAGTTGCGTGTTGCTGTTGATGGTCGCAAGAATTTTCGTGGTGTATTGCAAGGTATGCTGAGTGGTGAATTAGATTCACCTGATGCGAAATTTAGTTTGTTGTTTGAGGGTGCTGATGGTCAGCCCTCTCAGTTGGAGTTTTCTTTAGCCGAGGTCGATAAGACTCGGTTGGTCCCTGTTATTGATTTCAAAGGAAGAAAGTCATGAGTCGAGAAGTTCTCATGTTGGCAGATGCCTTAGCGCGTGAAAAGAACGTTGATCAAATGATTGTGTTTGAGGCGCTAGAGATGGCATTGGCATCCGCCACAAAAAAACGTTATGCAACAGAAGATGTAGATATTCGCGTATCGATTGATCGTGAATCTGGTGAATACGAAACCTTCCGTCGCTGGTTGGTTGTGCCAGATGAGGCCGGACTCCAGGAGCCAGATAAAGAGATTTTACAATTTGAAGCTCAAGAGCAAATT
>CAJARE010000130.1 GCA_903944255.1 uncultured beta proteobacterium | reverse complement strand
GCGTCACAACCGCTAAACGCTCAGCAGCTGCGCCAAATGTACCCACGATTGCAGAGTCCGGCTTACCTGGGTATGACATGGCAACATGGTATGGTTTAGTTGCACCAGCCAATTTGCCTGACAATATTCGTAATCGCTTGAACAAAGAACTGCAGTCCATCCTCACTGACCCCAAATTTAAAGACAAATTAATTGCGCAAGGTGCTGATCCAATGCCAGGAACTCCAGATCAATTCGCGCAATTTATCAAATCTGAAATTGAGAGATGGCGCAAGCTGATTGCTCAGTCTAATATTACGGTCGATTAAGCCCTTATTCAATTTTTAGGTAAGAAATATGTCTTTTGCGACCAATGCTTGTATTGCAGGCATATATGAACATCCACTCCGCGTGGCACCAGACCATACAGTGGCGCAGTTACATGCTGAGGTTGCGCGAGGTGCTTTATTGGACGCAGGTCTTACGCTCAATGATGTAGATGCCTATTTTTGCGCTGGTGATGCCCCAGGTATGGGCGCTGTTTCGATGGCTGACTACTTAGGTTTAAAAAAGTTAAGCTATTTAGATTCAACGGATACGGGTGGTTCATCCTATCTTACCCACGTTAATCATGCGGCGCGTGCGATTGCACAGGGTCAATGTAAGGTAGCCTTAATTACCCTAGCAGGTCGTCCTAAATCTGAGGGATCTAGTGGGACACAGGTCAGAAGTCAATATGCCAATGCGCCAGACTTTGCATTTGAAAAACCTTACTCACCAGCACCTTTAAATACTTATGCAATGTGCGCAATGCGTCATATGTATGAGTTTGGTACTACTAGTGAACAGTTGGCATGGATTAAAGTAGCAGCCTCACATCATGCTCAGCATAATCCAAATGCCATGCTAAAGGATGTGCTCACAGTTGAGGATGTTTTAAATTCCCCGATGATTGCCGATCCATTACATCGAGCAGATTGTTGTGTAGTGACAGATAGTGGCGGTGCTCTGATAGTGGTCCATCCGGATATTGCAAAGACATTAAAGAAACCAGTCATTACGATGATGGGTGCGGGAGAAACGACTAAAGGTCAAATGGGCGGTAAAGTGGACTTGACCTATTCAGGATTAGCTTGGGCAGCGCCCCGGGCATTTGCAGAAGCAAAGTTGACACCAGAACAAATTCGCTATGCATCCATTTATGATAGTTTCACCATCACAGTATTAATTCAGTTAGAAGATTTAGGGTTTTGCAAGAAAGGTGAGGGCGGCCGTTTTGTTGAGGGCGGCCAGTTAATTTCTGGCAAGGGAAAATTAGCCTTTAATACTGATGGCGGCGGTTTGTGTAATAACCATCCTGCAAATCGTGGTGGCATGACAAAAGTGATTGAAGCGGTAAGACAGTTGCGAGGTGAGGCTCATCCAGCAGTGCAAGTTCCCAATTTAGAGTTTGCCCTTGCTTCAGGCATTGGCGGAGCCTTGGGGACGCGGCACGGTGCAGCGGCACTGATTATGGGGAGATTGCAATGAGTCAAGCACATCGCCTGCCAAGTCCCATTAGTAATCCAGAAAATAAGCCCTTTTGGGATGCTGCTCAAGAAAATCGACTCATTTTGAAGTTATGTAATAGTTGCAAAGAGTCTCATTACTACCCGCGATCTATTTGTCCTCATTGTGGAAGCAATGAGACGACTTGGGTTGAGTCAAAAGGTCTTGGAGAAATTTATTCCTATACCGTGATGAGGCGCGGGGTAGAAGTTCCCTTCGCTATGGCATATGTGAAATTAAATGAAGGTATTTCTTTACTGACGCATCTGACGAATTGTGATTTTGATGCAATTCGTGTTGGCCAAAAAGTGAAGGTGGTATTTCAGGAGACGCAGGATGGTCAAAAAACCCATCTGTTTGAGCCGGTCTAGTCAGTCAACTTTCTAAACTAGTTTTCTGAGCGATTCTAGGTAGCTTTCGGGATCAAGTGGTTTTCCTTCACGCTGTGCTTCCCACATGACTTGTCCAAGGCATTCCATAATGCGATGCTGAGCTTCATGTTCTGAACCTAATGTTTTAGTCAGTTTTTCTGCAATTTCACGAATACCACTAGGTTGATCGATGGAGATCTGCTCACTAATAGAGAGATGCATCGAGAGGTGTAAGAATGGATTGGTTTCGCCACGCTCAGGGGTGTAATCTTGTCCTAGGGCACCCTCAGGATCTGTCAGTAGCTTATGGTATTCAGGGTGTTGCTCCATCCAATCACCCGCCAGATTTTCCATTGAGTCAAGGATCTGATTGTTGACCCTCTTTTTCCATGTATTACAGAAAAAACGGCGCACCTCTTCACGACTTGGGTTAAATATCGCCACGAACTTTTCCTTTTCCAGTTTTTTGTTTAAAGCCACATAAAGGCTCAACAATACATTGTGTGCAATCTGGACTACGTGCTTTGCATGTGTACCTACCATGCAGTATTAGCCAATGATGGGCATCTAGTAAATATTCTTTTGGCACTCGTTTCAATAACTGTTGTTCAACTTGTACAACATCTTTACCAGGAGCTAAGCCTGTGCGGTTAGATACTCTAAAAATATGGGTATCTACCGCAATGGTAGCTTGGCCAAAAGCAGTATTTAAAATGACATTTGCCGTCTTTCTGCCCACACCCGGTAAAGCCTCAAGCTCTTCACGTGTTTGAGGAACTTCACCACCATGCTTTTCAATCAAGAGGCGGCATGTCTCTTGAATATGCTTTCCCTTAGAGTTAAATAAACCAATATGTTGAATATACGGGCGGACCCCTTCTTCACCAAGATCTAAAAGTGCTTGTGGGGTATTGGCGATCTTAAAAAGTTTTCTAGTTCCTTTATTAACTGAAACATCGGTTGCTTGTGCGGATAGCAATACGGCAATCAATAGCTCAAATGGCGAGCTGTATTCCAGCTCAGTTTCTGGTTTGGGGTTGTTAGCTTTTAGTTGTTCAAAAAAAGCACGCCGCTTTTCTAGATTCATCATTTTTTTGCTTGTGCCCTTGCAATAGCAGCAGCGATGATGGCACGTTTGCGCTCTTGCTCTATTTTTGCCTCATCAGATAGGGCTTGCTCAGCATTCACTGCAGCTAATTTTGCAGCAGCTTTTTTAGCTAGGCGCTCATCATTATCTTTTATCTCTCGATCTAATCGCTGTTCACGATTGTGATAGCGTTGACGCGAAACTTCTGCTAATTCAGGGGTCCAAGCATCCCAACCAGTTTTACTTTCCGTAACGTCGATCATGCTAATGCAGTCAACTGGACATGGTGGAATACAAAGATCACAACCCGTACACCATTCGGTTAAGACAATATGCATTTGTTTTGAGGCGCCTACGATGGCATCTACTGGACAAACCTGAATACACAAAGTGCAACCAATACATTTTTGCGGGTCAATCAAAGCAACAGGTCTAGGGCGCTCCTTGCCGCAATCGGGATCGATGGTTGGGTGCAATTCAAAGGCGTCTTGAGGATAAATCGGGGTCAGAATTTTACTCAGCCGAGTAATGCCTTCCACCCCGCCGGGAGGACAGCGGTTTGGGAGCACTGTTCCTGTTGCCATTGCCTGCGCATAAGCACGGCAATCTGGGTAGCCACATTTGGTGCACTGCGTTTGAGGAAGTGCATCTTCCAAGCGATCGGTAAGGTCATTCGCTTGATTCATATGAGTGAGTTAAAAGTTCCTCTACAAATTAGAGGCTCATAAGAGCCTCTAATTTATGCAGCTTTATTGCTAGCAGAGGTTTTTTTATTGGACTGATGAGAGCGAATAAAAGCCGATATTTTTGGATACACCTTTTCGCGCCAGCGGCGTCCAGCAAAGATGCCATAGTGACCGGCACCAGCAACTTCGTAATGATCTTTGTTATCTTTTGGAATGCCGGTACACAGTGCATGTGCAGCACGTGTTTGACCACTACCAGAGATATCATCAAGCTCGCCTTCTATAGTTAGTAGGGCTGTTTTTTTAATATCTTGTGGTTTAACTAATTCCCCAGCAACATTCCAGGTTCCATTCGGTAGAGCGTAGTCTTGGAATACGGTCTTAATGGTGTCTAAATAGAACCTCGCATCTAAATCTAGTACGGCGTTGTACTCATCATAGAAGCGAATATGGCCTTCAGCATCTTGTTCATCGCCCCGCACTAAGTTTTGAAAATAATCCCAGTGAGATTGCAGATGGTTTTGTGGGTTCATGGCAATAAAGCCAGTGTGCTGTAAAAAGCCTGGGTAGACTCGGCGACCAGCTCCAGGATAGTTTGGTGGTACGTTATAAATGACGTGACTTTCAAACCACTTGTAAGATTTTTGATCTGCCAAGTTATTTACTGCAGTTGGCGACTTACGTGCATCAATCGGGCCGCCCATCATAATCATGGATGCAGGAATGACTTCACCAGCTGAAGCCATTAAGGAAATAGCACCCAAAGTAGGTACGGTAGGCTGACATACAGAAATGACGTGTAAATCTTTTGCACCAATAGTGCGGATGAACTCTTGGATGTAATGAACATAGTCATCTAAGCTAAATTCACCGTCTTCTATGGGAACAACCCGAGCATCAATCCAATCAGTAATGTAAACCTTGTGATCTTGTAATAAAGTGCGAACCGTATCGCGTAACAAAGTAGCATGATGCCCAGACATTGGAGCGACTACCAGTACTACCGGATCATTTTTTAATTTTTTAATGACTTCAACATCATCAGAATAGCGCTTGAAGCGAACCAGTTTGCAAAATGGTTTTGCTAAGGTAGTGATCTCATGGATTGCGACTTCGCGACCATGAGCAGGAACTGCGCGAATTCCAAATTCAGGTTTCTTATAATCTTTTCCTAGGCGATAAAGTAATTCATAGCTTGCAGCTAAACGCTCAGAGCCAGGAACCATTGAGGCGGGATTGGATGCATTAATAAATGCTTCAGAGGCAGCGCGCGCCCATGAACTCACGGGTTGAAGTAAAGCTTTTTGAAATTCGTGTAACTGATATAGCATGGCACCTCCGGTAATTCAGTGTATCCGCTTATTACGTTAAGACGCGGGCGATTGCTTTGGCTACCTTATCAATATTTTTGGTATTGAGCGCCGCCACACAAATACGTCCAGTAGAAAGGGCATAAATACCATCTTCTTTCTGTAAGCGTTCTACTTGCTCAGCTGTTAAACCTGAGTACGAAAACATGCCACGCTGCTGTTCAATAAAAGCAAAATCTTGTTTTACTCCAGCGGCAGCTAATTTTTCAACCAAACCATGACGCATTGCCTTAATGCGATCACGCATTTGCGATAACTCATCTTCCCAAAGGGTGCGTAGTTCTGGTGTATTTAAAACCGCAGCCACAATTGCTCCACCATGGGTTGGTGGATTGGAATAATTTGTGCGAATGATGCGTTTTAATTGGGACATGACACGAGTGGATTCATCCTTACTTTGTGTCACGATCGACAAAGCACCAACTCGCTCACCATATAGAGAAAATGATTTGGAGAATGAGCTAGAAACAAAGAAGGACATGCCAGATTCTGCAAAAAGACGCACAGCAATGCCATCTTGTTCAATTCCTACTGCAAAACCTTGGTAAGCCATATCCAAGAAGGGAATTAAGCTCTTCGATTTGCAAATATCAATGACCTGACGCCATTGTGCCTCTGTAATATCGGCACCAGTCGGGTTATGGCAGCACGCATGTAGTAAGACTGTGGTGTTCATTTGAAAAGAATCTAAGGATTTCACCATGCCTGCAAAATCAACGCCACGGGTTTTGCCGTCAAAATAGCTGTACTCAACTACTTCAAAACCAGCAGACTCAAAAATACCTCGGTGATTTTCCCAGGTTGGGTTGCTGATAGCGCAAGGCGCATTGAAATGAAGACGCTTAATAAAGTCAGCACCTACGCGCAAAGCCCCTGTCCCACCAAGACACTCAGCAGTCACTACGCGACCATCTTTGATGAGGGCTGAGTCAGCTCCAAACAATAGATTTTGGACCGCAGTGTTATAGGGGTTCGGGCCTTCAATAGGAATGTAACTTCGGGGCGAATGTTTTGCTACATGAGCTTCTTCCGCCTTAATGACTGCCTTTAAAAGAGGAACTTTTCCTTCATCGGTGTAATACACGCCAACCCCTAAATTCACTTTATCGGGGCGTTGGTCGGCAACATAGGCTTCTGTGAGGCCAAAAATAGGATCTTTAGGGGCTAATTGAACGGAGGCAAACAGGGTCATTTGTAGGGAGGTAGGAGGTTATTGAGGTAGCAATTGACGTTAATTTCAGCTTAATTCGGATTAGTTATCTAGTTTTGAAGCCAGAATGAACTATTTTCAAATAAAAACGGCAAAATCATTGTTTGTACAAAATTCGCTGTGAAGAAAACTCACAGATGAAATGATAGCCGAGATGCCTCCTAAGTTACCCAAAACTGGTCTAAATTCCGAAGTTGAGCTTTCTAAAAAACCCCCAGAGGCTGACCCTCTTGGGGAAGCTGGTCATGACTTAGATCCAGCCAAATTCGTGACTTTCCCTGGCTCGCCTTACCAGCTTTATCAGCCATTCTCTCCAGCAGGCGACCAGCCACAGGCTATTGAGGCCCTGGTTGAGGGGATTGACGATGGTTTGACCTTTCAAACGCTTTTAGGAGTAACTGGGTCAGGCAAAACCTTCACTATGGCGAATGTAATTGCCAGAACGGGCCGACCAGCGATCATTTTTGCCCCAAATAAGACCTTGGCGGCCCAGTTATACAGCGAATTTCGAGAGTTTTTTCCCAAAAATGCTGTGGAATATTTCGTGAGCTATTACGACTATTACCAACCAGAAGCTTACGTTCCGCAGCGTGACCTATTTATAGAAAAAGATTCTTCCATTAATGAACACATTGAACAGATGCGTTTATCAGCAACGAAGAGTTTGTTAGAGCGTCGCGATGTCATCATCGTAGCAACTGTATCGGCAATTTATGGCATTGGTAATCCTGGCGACTATCACAGCATGGTGATGACATTACGACCAGGTGACAAGATGAGTCAGCGTGACATCTTGATGCGACTCATTGCCATGCAATATGACCGCAACGAAACTGATTTCAAGCGCGGGGTATTTCGAGTACGCGGTGACACCATCGATATTTTTCCGGCTGAACATAATGAGTTGGCCGTACGCGTTGAATTATTTGATGATGTGGTCGAGAGTCTGCAATTTTTTGATCCACTAACAGGAAAAATTCGACAAAAGATTCCGCGCTTTACCGTCTATCCCAGTTCGCACTATGTCACTCCGCGGGAAACGGTTCTTAAGGCAATTGAAACAATTAAAGAAGAATTGCGTACTCGTCTTGACGAGTTTGTTAAAGATGGCAAGCTCGTGGAAGCGCAGCGTCTCGAACAGCGCACCCGCTTTGATTTAGAGATGCTCAACGAATTAGGTTTCTGTAAGGGGATTGAAAACTACTCACGACACCTGTCTGGGGCTGCGCCAGGCGAGGCCCCGCCGACCTTAGTGGACTACCTTCCAAATGATGCGTTGATGTTCTTAGATGAGAGCCATGTCTTAATTGGTCAGCTCAATGCAATGTATAACGGCGACAAATCTCGTAAACATACTTTGGTAGAGTTTGGATTC
>CAJARE010000129.1 GCA_903944255.1 uncultured beta proteobacterium | reverse complement strand
CTATTAATCGCCTCATGAAACTGAATTTGACCGCGCATATTTTCACCAGCGGCTAGTTGAATTGGTGATACTGCCTTTGCCAGCATGTTCCAGTCTTGTATTGCGCAATCAGCGGGCAAAGGTTCTTCAACCCAAAATGGATTAAAACTGGATAAGTGTTGAATATTTTGCGCAGCGTTCTCAGAGCTCCATGCTTGGTTGGCATCAACCATCAGCTTGATGTCATCGCCAAAAGTATTTCTGAGGGTTTCTAGATTCTTAAAATCTCTATCCGTTCCAAATCCTACTTTTAATTTAAAGGCGCGATACCCTTCATCCCATTTTTGTTGCGCTAACTTTTCTGGGTGGGTGGGGCTTAAGCCGGATGCATAAGTCGATATATTGGGGCTGCCACCAAATAGCTTCCAAAGAGCTTGCCCAGATTTTTTAGCAAATAGATCCCATAGGGCAATGTCTGCGCCAGCAATCGCCTGTGCAATCGTGCCAGGCTCACCACACTGAATGCCTAATATATGTAATCGTGTTGACAGTATCTTGAAGGTAGTTTGCGGAGAATCCCACGCTTGCTCGAGCAAAATGGGCGCCACTGTGGAGTTGAATAAGCGCGCTCGATGCTCAGCACCAACCGAAGGAAAGTTGCACCAAATCTCACCCCAGGCAGTCAAACCTTCGCTATCTTCAAGGCGCACTACGACAGCAGGTCTGTCATGCATCACCCCAAAGGAGGTTTGAACAGGCTCATCGATCGGAATACGATAAACACTGGCTTCTGCTGTTTTTAAGCGAATCGGGCTAAAGTCAAAATGAATGTCCACGCCAAATAATAGCGTGACTGCTAAATCACTTCATGAAGTGTCACTTCTGTTTACATTTATAACGGTAGATATCCATTGAAAAAGGTGCTTTTGTCCCCATATAGGTCTTAGCAAGAGAGTTTGGTGCCCAGGAAGGGACTCGAACCCCCACAACCTTACGATCGCCAGCACCTGAAGCTGGTGCGTCTACCAATTTCGCCACCTGGGCATGCCGCTATTATAGAGGGTGTGCTTATGGAGGGCATTTCTCAGTGAATGAGGCTTTTCCCCCTGCAGACTTGATGGTTTGATACAGTAGCCTTATTCATAACAATAATAGATATCAGTAGATATATAGATAGGGCATGTATTGCCAAAGGAATTAAATGCGTAAAGCAAAAGACTTAGTGTCCCGCGAGGCTGACCGTTTAGGAACAGTCCAAGGACATCGAGATGGATTTGGATTTGTTATTCCCGATGATGGTGGTGAAGATATTTTTCTCTCTGAAAGAGAGATGTCTCGTGTCATGCACGGAGATCGAGTCAATGTCAGAGTATTAGGCACTGATCGACGTGGTCGTCCAGAGGGGCAGATCGTTGAGGTAGTACTTCATGCTAATAAAGTAGTAATTGGCCGCCTCTTAAATGAAAACGGTGTACTGATAGTTGCGCCTGAAGACAAGCGTATTGGCCACGATATTTTGATCCCACCTAAGGGCCAAGGTAATGCGAAGTTGGGTCAGGTGGTAAGTGTTGAGATTATTGATTATCCCGATAGCTATCGTCAGGCAGTGGGTCGCGTGGTTGAAGTGTTAGGTGAGATCGATGATCCAGGAATGGAAATTGAAATCGCTGTTCGTAAGTATGGTGTCCCCCATGAGTTTTCGGCAGCTGCTATGAAAGAGGCTGCTGCGTTACCAGATTCGGTTCAGCAAGCTGATTTAGAAGGTCGTGTCGATTTACGCGATATCCCATTAGTCACAATTGATGGCGCTGATGCCCGTGACTTTGATGATGCTGTGTATTGTGAGCCGGTTATGTACGGTCAGACCAAGGCATGGCGCCTGATCGTAGCGATCGCTGACGTCTCGCATTATGTAAAGCCAGGACAACCTTTAGATGATGATGGCTTGCTACGTGCCACTTCGGTATATTTCCCTAGAAGGGTCATTCCGATGTTGCCAGAAAAGATCTCAAACGGTCTTTGCTCTCTCAACCCTGGTGTAGATCGCTTATGTATGGTCTGTGATTCAGTGGTGGATAACAACGGCATTGTGTTGGCCTATCAGTTTTATCCAGCAGTCATGCATTCAGCCCAACGCTTCACCTACGATACCGTTTGGGAAATTCTATCTAATAGCAAAGGTCCAGAAGCAGCTCGTTTTGCACAATTCCGACCGCTACTCACTAATTTATATTCTCTCTACAAAATACTCTTAGCTGCACGTGAAAAGCGTGGAGCGATTGAATTTGATACGACAGAGACTCAAATTATTAGTAATGAGCTGGGCAAGATATTACGCATTGAACCGCGGATTCGGAATGAAGCCCATCGCTTGATCGAAGAATGCATGTTGACGGCTAACGTCTGCGCAGCTGACTATATTGACAAGAACAAACACTTGAGTCTGTATCGCGTTCATGGCGAGCCTTCTGAAGAGAAGCTAGTCACCTTACGTCAAGTTCTTAGAACATCAGGACTTGCTTTAGGCGGTGGTGAGAAACCGAAGCCAAAAGATTTTGCAAAATTAATGCGTGAAGTCAAAGATCGACCAGATGCCAATATGTTGCAGTCTGTAGTGCTGAGATCAATGCAACAGGCGATGTATCAGCCGGATAATGAGGGCCACTTTGGCTTGGCATATCCAGCGTATTCGCATTTCACAAGCCCAATTCGTCGCTATCCTGATTTATTGACGCATCGAGTGATTAAGTCGATTCTGCAGAAAAAGCCATATGTACCAGTCTTGCCGCCTAAGGTGCCACTCAACCTGACACTTCCCCGCAAGGGAAAGGGTCGTGAAAATGCAGTCAACGCTAAAAAATCACAAAGTGATGCTAAGGCTGGGCCCGCTAAGGGAGTCAGACTCCCTAAAGGCGCTAATGCAGCCTTACCAATTTGGGGTCAGTTAGGCGTTCATTGCTCTTCGAATGAGCGTCGTGCCGATGAGGCATCGCGTGATGTGGAAGCATGGCTTAAGTGTTATTACATGCGAGATCATTTAGGACAAGAATATTCGGGCACGGTTACTGGTGTAGCGAACTTTGGATTATTTATTCAGCTAGAGAACTTATTTGTTGAAGGTATGGTGCACGTCACTGAGTTGGGCGGTGATTATTTCCAGTATGACGAAGCTCGACAAGAATTACGTGGAGAACGCACTGGTATTCGCTATCGCTTAGGGGATCGTTTACATGTATTAGTTAGTAGGGTAGATCTTGATGCACGTAAGATTGAATTTAGTCTAGTCAAAGCCGTGGGCGTAGAACCGGGAAGCGCAAATAATCGGCGACAATTAATCTTGGCAAGTGATACTGGAAGGCCCAATAAGAAGGCGGCTTCTAAAAGAAGTAGACCTGCCAATAAGGCGCCACAAAAGCCTGGTGGTATTAATGTCAATGCTGCTAAATCGGCAGGAACCTTAGGCGCTACTCAATCTAAAAGTAAGGCTAGTCGTAAAAATGGTAAAGCCAATAAACAAGGTAGAGTGGTCGGTAAGCCTGCAGGCTCAAAGCCCCCTGTTCGCACTACCAAAGCTCGGCGCAAATAAAGAATTGAATCGATAAATAATGAAACAAATATTAGTGGGTTTTCATGCGGTACAAGCGCGCTTGAGGGTTGATCCAGATAGTCTGAAGTCAGTCTATTTTGATCCTAGTCGTCGCGATCGACGCATGGGTGATTTTTTAAAGCAGGCAGAAGAGGCTTTAGGGGAAAGACTCCATGCGGCAGATGCAGAACGTTTGCATAAATTAGCAGGGCACGATCGTCATCAAGGTGTAGTGGCCCTAGCTGAAAAAATGACAATCGCTCGAACCATTACCGAGGTGATTGAGGATGTGGAAGAGGCTAAGAAAAAGCCATTATTTCTAGTTCTAGATGGGGTGACTGACCCTCACAACTTTGGCGCCTGTTTACGTGTTGCTGATGGTGCCGGCGTAGATGCGGTAGTCATCCCTAAAGATCGGTCTGCCTCAATTAATGCAACGGTCAGTAAGGTTTCTAGTGGTGCTTCAGAGGTGATTCCCGTAATTACTGTCACTAATCTCGTCCGTAGTATGAAAGAAATGCAAGAAGCAGGTGTTTGGTTGATTGGTACCGATGATGAAGCTGAAAAATCAATCTATGACATTGATTTATCCGGCTCAATAGGTATTGTGATGGGCGCAGAGGGCGAAGGAATGCGTCGCCTAACCCGTGAAAACTGTGATGAGTTGGTCCGCATTCCAATGCAAGGTGTAGTCGAAAGTTTGAATGTTTCAGTTGCAAGTGGCGTATGCTTGTATGAAGCGCTAAGACAGCGCTTATTGAAGGCTGCTAAGTAAAGAGCTAAGTAGAAGCCATCTGGCTATATGAGTTCTGAAAGGGGCATGATATGAAATGCAATATTGGACACACTGATCGCGTCTTGCGTATGACTGTTGGCGTAACTTTGATGGGTTTAGCTGGCTTCGGTATCGTTGGTGCCTGGGGCTGGATTGGAATTATTCCCTTAGCAACCGGTATGTTGGGAAACTGTCCGGCTTACGATCTAATGGGTTTCAACACAGTCAAGAAGTAATTTAGTGCTAGAGGCCTTGCCACATTTACTTTGCAAGTAGGGCTTCTAGTTTTTCAGTATCGATACAGAAATTCCGAATACCTTCAGCTAACTTTTCTGTAGCCATTGCATCATTATTGAGTTGTAAGCGAAAGCTCGATTCATCTAGTTTCAGTGCTTCAATCTTGACGACTTGAGCGCTATCCAGTTTTTTATCGACAACAGCATTGCTATTTTGCAATTCTGCTAATAGCTCAGGACTAATCGTCAATAAATCACAACCTGCCAGCTCTAATATCTGACTGGTATTGCGAAAGCTAGCACCCATAATTTCAGTAGTGATGCCATATTGCTTGTAATAGTGAAATATTTTCTTCACTGAAGTCACGCCAGGATCATTAGCGCCCCCATTATTAGCATCACTCCAATTAGCGCCTAATTTATTTTTGTACCAATCCGTAATTCTTCCCACAAAGGGTGAGATTAGTTTTGCATTAGCAGCACCACAGGCTGCTGCCTGGACTAAGGAGAAGAGTAGGGTCATATTGCAATGGATACCCTCAGCCTCCAGCTGTTTAGCTGCAGCAATTCCTTCCCAGGTGCCGGCCAGCTTAATCAATATGCGCTTGCGGTCAATGTTATGGGATTCATAAAGGGTAATCAGGTGTTTCGCTTTAGCAACTGTAGCCTGGGTATCAAAAGAAAGTCTTGCATCGACTTCGGTCGAGACTCGCCCTGGAACGATTTCGAGTATTTTTAGGCCAAAGGCGACCAATATGTAGTCCACCAAATCGCTAGGTTTCATACCCGGATGTGCAGCCTTTACCGTTTGAACCAGCGATTGATAATTACTCTGTTGTGCAGCCTTTAGGATTAAGGAAGGATTCGTTGTGGCATCTTGAGGGGCAAATTCTTTCATGCGCTCAAAATCACCCGTGTCTGCGACAACGGTGGTGAGGTTTTTAAGTTGATTTAATGCTGAAGTGGCGCTATTCATGGGGTTATAGGTGTTCTAAATGACTGTCTCTTAATTATCATATGATAGATGCATTAATTAATCTGTTCCAGTAAAGGCATTGTTCAAGACCATGAATCAGGATCAATTGAAGCAAATGGTAGGTGAAGCGGCAAGAGATGAAGTCTTAAAGCTTCCGGCGGGACAAGTTTTGGGGGTTGGCACAGGCTCAACAGCCAATTATTTTATTGATGCCTTAGCTCCTCATAAGGACCATTTTTCTGGGGCGGTTTCCAGTTCAAATGCTACAACTGAGCGCTTACTAAAGCATGGATTTATGGTTCTCAATCCAAACGATGTACTTAGTCTTCCTGCGTATGTTGATGGGGCCGATGAAATTAATCCCGCAGGACATATGATTAAAGGTGGTGGTGGAGCACTGACGCGCGAAAAAATTATTGCCTCAATGGCGAAACAGTTTATTTGTATTTGCGATTCGTCAAAGCAAGTTCCTGTTTTAGGTGGCTTTGCTTTACCAGTTGAAATTATTCCCCTTGCCCAGGGCGAAGTGACAAGACAACTCCAAAAGCTTGGGGGACAGGTCAGCTTACGCTTAGCAAAAACGACTCGATCTGATTTAGGACAAACACCAAGCGAGCCTTTTGTTACCGATAATGGCGGCTGGATTCTAGATGTAGCAGGTCTAAAAATTACCGATCCTGTGAAGATGGAATCGCTCATCAATCAAATCGCTGGCGTCATTACGGTAGGTCTTTTTGCAAAAGAAAAGGCCAATGTATTGCTGGTTAGTCATGAAGCGGGAGTTGAGCGGATTGTATTTTAGGGTGTAAAAAAACCCGACGGGGTTTCCCCATCGGGTTTGATTGCCATGGTTTACATGACCTAGGCGAACAGAAGGGTAAATGTTCCGCTGCCTTGAAACGCACAGATGCGTTTATCTAAAATGGCTTTCGCCAATGTGACCAACACCATATCTGTTAGGTCACAAGTTCATGCTATGCCTTCAATTTAAGAGTGTCAACAGCAGATGAAAGTATTTTTTTCAATCAAGCTATGCTGCGAAGTATTATTGTGTTGCAGCAATTATTCCGCTGGCGGTACATAGCCTTCAGCCATATCGGCACCACCTTCAAAGAAATATTTTTCTACTTGTTTGAGGAGATATTGACGGGCCCTTGGATCAGCCATATTCAGGCGATTTTCATTAATCAGCATTGTCTGATGCTTGAGCCAAGCCGCCCATGCTTCCTTGGAGACTTGATTCCAAATCTTTTTGCCTAGATCTCCGGGTAGAGGGGCGAAATCCATTCCCTCTGCCTCTTTATTGAGCTTGATACATTGAACCATGCGTGCCATCTGTAATACCTTTCTTTATAAATCTTTAGTTAAAACCATGGACTTACGATCCCAGTTATAAATTTGTTTACGCTCTTCAGGTAAGTCATCTACTGTAGCTCGTTTGAAGCCACGCTTTAAGAACCAATGCTCGGTTCGGGTGGTAAGAACAAATAATTTCTTGATACCTTCTTGCTTAGCTCGCATCTCAATGCGCTTCAGAAGGCGCTCTCCATCTCCAGCGCCTTGAACCTCAGAATCGACAGCAAGGCAGGCTAATTCTCCAACACCGCCAGGGAAAGGGAAGAGAGCTGCGCATCCAAACAGGACGCGATCATGCTCAATCACTGAGAAGCGTTGAATATCTCGCTCTATCACATCTTGTCCACGTGCAGCCAAAATACCTTCTTCTTCTAGAGGCATTGTCAGTTGTAAAATACCACCAACGTCATCTTGATTGGCTTCGCGTAAGTTTTCAATATCAGATGAAGCCAGCATCATGCCAATACCATCATGGGTAAAGAGCTCTTCAAGTAATGCGCCATCCCGATTGCATGGCAAGAAGTGCACACGGCTTACTCCAGCACGAATCGCCCGTCCTGAAATATTGAGCAAACTCTTCATACCCATTTCGAGCTCTTTATTTTCGGTGATGTAGTCTTGTAGCTGAGGAAGTGATAGCTCAGTAATGATGTCGCCATCTACATCTTTGAGGCCAGAATACGGGCTTAAAAAGATCAGCTTATCGGCTTTTAATGCCACAGCAGTAGAGGCAGCAACATCCTCGTAAGCTAGATTAAATGCTTGCCCTGTTGGTGAGAACCCCAGAGGCGTTAACAGAACAATTTTGTTACTGTCTAATGACTGCTTAATTGAAATAGAGTCGACTTTGCGAACCAAGCCAGTATGGATATAGTCAATGCCCTCTACTACGCCAACTGGCATTGCAGTAATGAAGTTACCCGAGATAACGGAGATACGAGAGCCTGCCATAGGCGTATTTGGAAGTCCACGACTAAAGGCTGCCTCGATATCTAAGCGAAGTTCGCCTGCAGCCTCTTTGACACATTCAAGAGCGGCAGCATCAGTAATGCGGTAGCTGTGCATCGCACTTTTACCAAACTTACTTTTAATTTTGCGCAACATCAATTGCTCTTCAATTTGTGGTCGAATACCATGAACCAAAACGATGCGCATCCCCATGGCATGCAACATGGCAATATCTTCAATCAGATTTTCAAGACCTATTTCTTGAGCTAGTTCCCCAGCAAAGGCGATAACAAAGGTCTTTTCCCTAAAGCTGTGTATGTAAGGTGCGACATCGCGCAACCATCCCACAAAAGGGAAGTTGGAGGTAGATTCTTGGGCATCTGAGGCCTGGTTTGGAGCATTTGTCGACATAGTGAGAAAATTATAGGGTGCAAGAGCCCATAAACCAACAAAAACCCAAAGCTATCCCAAAGCCTGTGCCTGCTTCCAACACCTTACGTAAGCTAGAAATCCGCTTTCCTGAGGAATTACCTGTCTCAAGTCAGCGCCAAGTCATACAGAAAGCTTTGCAATCCCACCAGGTAGTGATTGTCTGTGGTGAGACTGGCTCGGGCAAGACGACTCAGTTGCCAAAGATTTGCCTTGAATTGGGAAGGGGCACCATCAATGGCGGAAAGTTGATTGGCCATACTCAGCCTCGCCGTATAGCAGCGACTGCAACTGCTAAAAGAATCGCCCATGAGTTGGGTTCACCCATTGGACAAGATGTGGGTTATCAAGTGCGCTTTGCCGATAAAACTAGCCCAGGGGCATCAATCAAATTGATGACGGATGGTATTTTATTGGCCGAGACTCAGCGTGACCCTCAGTTACGTGCCTATGACACTCTGATCATCGATGAAGCCCATGAGCGCAGTCTAAATATTGATTTTCTACTAGGCTATCTTCGTCAACTGTTACCAAAGAGGCCAGATCTAAAGCTCATCATTACATCTGCAACGATTGATGCAAAACGTTTTGCCGAGCATTTTGTAATCGATGGCAAATTGGCACCAGTCGTTGAGGTCAGTGGCCGCTTGTTTCCGGTTGAGCAGCGTTATGCCCCCTTAGAGCCTGACGCTAAACCTGACGGGAAAAAAGAATCCAAAATTGTTAAAGAAATCCCAGATGCCGTTGCTGAAGAAATTGCAAATGTCTGGCGTGAAGGGGCTTCGGGTGCTGGCGACGTCTTAGTCTTTTTGCCAGGCGAGCGCGAAATTCGAGACTGCGCAGAAGTATTACGTAAGGATCATGTTTTACAACAGCGATTTCACCCAGAAATACTCACCTTATTTGCGCGCCAATCAGTAGCTGAACAAGAGCGAGTATTTAGTGCTGGTTATGGGCGTCGCATTATTTTGACTACGAACGTTGCTGAAACTTCTTTAACTGTTCCTAATATTCGCTATGTGATTGATAGTGGTTTAGCTAGAGTAAAACGCTATTCTTATCGCAATAAAGTGGAGCAGTTGCAGATAGAGCCGATTTCTCAAGCTGCAGCTAATCAAAGGGCGGGGCGATGTGGGCGGGTATCAGACG
>CAJARE010000128.1 GCA_903944255.1 uncultured beta proteobacterium | reverse complement strand
TGTTACATTAGCTTAAACGGATCAATTAATCTCATCATGAAATTCATCAACTTTTTTACTTGCTTGCTCCTCCTGTCGCAAAACGCCTTTGCCAGCCTTTCAATCGCTGAATTCGAAGAAAAAAATAAGTCCAAAAGTACGGATACGTATATCATTGGCCTTGCCAACGGCCTGAGCACGGCAAATAACACGCTTATCCAGAATAAAACGCCACCGCTCTTTTGCTTGCCGCCGCTCCTAAAGTTAACGCTTGTCGACTATAAGGAAATCATTGCCTTGGGCATAAAAGACATTCCAGCCAATAGGCTAAATCGTGGAGCCATGGATATTGATGGAATTATGTTGAAAAAATTAATTCAACTTTATCCCTGTGGCTACAACTAGTAGGCGTAGCTCTGCTGGTTGCTAATGCAGGTCGGGTGCTGCTGGCGGGCGATGTATGACATTGGGCAGGGGCTCAGAAAAACCTAAGCCTGATTTAGTTTGCGTAGGCCAAGTGACCGACTCCCTGACTAAATCATCGATGCACAATTCCACAAAGCTCTCAGAACGTGGGGCGGCCCCTCTTGTTTTCAATTGATTCATCATCGCCTCGCAATTAAGGTATCTCAATCCATCCTAAGCCGAATTGGCGCGATTGAAAAGCCGCAGTCACTCCATTTCTTACCTCATGAAATTTAACTGTAACCCCTTCATTTATATAGGAAATTACAACTAAGAACATGAGCATAAGGGGGCTGCAGAGCCAATAGAATAGATAAAGCCAATGGTTTCAATACGATAGGAGATAGAGCTAAGGCTGAGTTGAAATAAGCAATCGAACGCCTTAAATTGAATGTAAAGATTGCTTGATTGCTAAGTCAATATCATGCAGTCCGCAGTTTTTCTAGGGGCTTATTACAAAAAAATCGAAAGGGGATGCTTAACGCATTAATAGGCGACTTAATGCGCCTCTGGCCTCTGGAACACCTAAATCCATGGCTGCTTGTAATAGGGAGGTGGCTTTCGGAATGTCCCCTACATGACTCTTAACAACGCCAAAATTGTACGTTGCCTGCGCATTCTTGCGCCGTACCTCGCGCTCTAACTCATCATATAGCGTTGCTAACTGACCTTGGTTAAGCTGATTTGCAAGGGCCATCATGCAGGGCTTTAAAAAGGTAGGGTCTAGCGCTCCTACCTCAAGCGACATGAAGGCCTCAAATGCCTGAGGATAAAGGCCTAGCTTTAAAAATTCCTCTGCTTGATAAAAGTTTTCGTTCTGCATTGATTAAACCGTAATCACTTCCCATGTGCCATTCAATTTAGCATGAAAAGGCTCATGGTATTGATAAAACTGAATGCCGCCAAAACGGCTATTTTCTTCTAGGATTTGATTCGATAAATCAACAATACTCGATGGCTGCCAATTAAAGTCGGGCTGCTCAACCCAGGCGCGGATACCCTCTTCTCTCTTAATAAAATGATCCATGGAGCCAATCATCTTCGTGATGTCCTCTCCATACGTAACAATTGCCCTTAAAAACCGTGGCGAGTCGAGGAAGGCAAGCTCAATGACGATATACGGCAAAGCAAACGCCAAGGCTTTGTGCTTTCTGGCATTGCGAAAATAAACCTGCTTCGTGATATCCCATGGCCTATCGGTGCTATCCAGAGAGTAATCAAAAGTCCAGTGTTTGCTGTAAAAGAAAATGCACTGGCGACCTACAATTTCTTTCGTAATTGTCTTAACGTGCGTTTGTTCACGCAGCAAGCGCAACTGCTCATAAGGCTGCAGCTTTGGCTGTCCGGCGCTAGAATCTGCTGCTGAACTCATTCTGGCCTTTTAAATTGCTCAACTACTACACTGGCGTTATCGCCCAGGTCTCTATTAATACGATAAATAAAGTTTTGGTCATATATGAAAAAATACGTACGCAGGAGCGGATCTGCTAAAACAATTCTCTTAAAGTTGCCTTCACTAAGTGCCTGAATGAGCTCTAATGTTTTTAGTTGATCAGCCTTAGACCCTGCATTCGAATTTTGTTGCTGAACGCGTTCTAATAAAGCCGCTTTAGAAGTCGATCCTTCATAAAATGCGGGACAACATTGAATCACGCCCTTCGGCCTTACACCCGCCCAAGAAAAGTCATCATTTCCGTACTTAAAGATTGAAGCAGTAATGACTAATTTAAGCTTACTATCCTGAGCCGCCCATGTGCCGATCCAACGCTCATTAATCGGCACGCTTGCAGGTTTTACGCCAGCCTCCACAGGAGCCTCCGCTGCTGGAATTGTAGCTACTGGCGTGCTATTAGAGCTCACTTGATCAGTATTGAGCTGAGTAATGGGGCTCGCAACGGGAGCCTCCGCCTCTTTTTTACTGTGCGTTTTTGCATAATAAATCCCGCCAATCACCAGCGTGAACAGAAGTAGGATAAAAACCATTGGCAGGCGATTGCTTTTTTCTGCCGGCTGAGTTGCCAACCCAAGGTCAGCTACCTTATTGAAACTAGCCTCACTGACTGTAGTCTCAGGCGGATTGATTGGGGTGGCGTCCACTTTGAACGTCGCCGATAACGCACTGCGGTCTAAGGGCATAGCTGGCTCAACGCGTTTACTTGGGCATTCAAGCCCATGGGCAAACATAAGTGCTTCTACTGCATTGGGAAACAATCGCTCATGGCAAGAAATTTGATCGAGTACTGAATTCTTTTCAATTCGATATTTATTCAGCAAATAGAGCTTATATCCATCCTGACTCAAATCGCGCGCGCCAGAATATTCTGGGATTGAGGGCAACTTTCGGGAAGGATATAACAGGCCAAATGCAATCAATAGAATGCCAATGAGCCACTTTAGCTGCAGCAAAAGAGTCCATTGATTTTCTACAAAATCACTGGGATCCGTATTTTTAAACGGCGAGTCCTCGGGGTAAATAGAAACAACAACTAAGGCGGCTCCGCAGAGAAGTGCGGCAAGCTTTGCAATACGCTCCAGCGATTGGGGTTTTTGAGAAACAGCGTGCATCTAAATTCCTTCGGTCACTGCGGTGTCCTTTTTTACCTCTCCGGCTCATTCCAGAAGAAGCAGGTAAATTTTAACCGTATTCATTAAGAGGAACGGGTGGGCGCAGCACTCTTGAGCTCATCGTCCTGAAACGGTTTAATTGCTTCATCGGCTTCCGGCTCGGCAGCAGGGGCATCCTTTTTCTCAGATCCTTCTTCTTCTGGCAACTGCCCTGCTTTTTGCATCACCACCTTTACAAAGGTATCTGTTGTACCGAAGTTATCAACCCAATGAAAACATTCTAAAAATTGCTCTTTGGTCATAAAACGAAGGTTGGAGTCGCTTAAATTCTTGTACTCAACCAAAGTAACTCCGAGGGCATTGGGTGGATAAGTTTGCTTTACAGCAACCCGCGCCCCATTGGCATCTTCAAAAATATCATTTCGTATAGGGTCGGTCATGGCGGCTCTAGCTTATCAAGTTGAGTGAAATGGTGAGCGCTACTTCAAGCGACGCAGAAATACTGTAAAAAACACTG
>CAJARE010000127.1 GCA_903944255.1 uncultured beta proteobacterium | reverse complement strand
CTTAAAACCATTGGTACAGAGACCGAGGTAGCACCACCAAAGCTATTGCCTTCATTCTTTTTTGATGTCAATACAGTGGGATTGAAATTTCTAGGAACTCGAGTATTAAAGTCAATAACGTGTGGGGCCTGCTCTTGGCTATCCTGGATTAACATAAAACCACCGTAACCTCCAAGCCCACAATTTGCCGGATCCACAACACACAAAGTCAGTGCAGTAGTAATGGCCGCATCTACCGCATTACCACCATGACGAATAACCTCAGCGCCCGCGTCAGCAGCAATTTGATTTGAACAAACCACTGCTCCACGCATTTTTATCCTCCCGGTTGGCTTACATTACTTCTGTCATTCACCATATTGATCTTCGTTTCAGGCTATTACTATGCATTAAGTTTGTCAAGAGTTACTATATATTAAGTTGTGCAATGCAATAAATCCTCACGCAAACACTCCATTTCCAATAAGATATCTGTAGACCTCAAAAAAAGCATATGACTGAAGCCATTTTTTATAAAAAATATCGTCCTAAGAGCCTAGAAGGCCTTCGTAAACATGAAATTTTGCGCGCTACGATTATGGCCGCCATTCAAGATGGGCATTGGGAAACGGGTATTCAATTGCCTACAGAGCTTGAGCTTTCCAAAATCACACCCTTCAGTCTGGGTACTGTACAAAAAGCAGTAGGAAGTCTTACAAGGGAGGGCCTGCTTCATAGAAAGCGAGGCCTGGGGACTTTTGTCATCCCTATTGAGAGGCGCATTGGAGGACCTTGGATTTTTCGCTTCATTACTCCTGATGGCTTAAGTTTCTATCCAATGTCAACAAAAGTCATTAAGAAAAAATTGATTACCTCTAAAGAAGATTGGTCATCATGGCTTACAGTAGGCAAGCCATCAAAAATAATATTGCAAATTGACCGGTTGATTTACGTAGATCAATACGTGTTTTACAGCAAATACTTTTTAGACCCAAATCAATTTCCAATCATTATGAACACTACAGCCAAAAATCTAGATAGTGCAAATTTCATTGGGTTAATTCAAGACGCGCATAAAGTACAGCTAAAAAATGTTGATAGAACTATAGAGTGCACTACTTTTCCTGCCGAAATTAATTCTGCTTTAAATTTACCCAAAAAAAATAAAGGTGTTCTAGTTGAGATTAAAGCAACTGGAAATCATAACTCTCCAATTTTCTTTCAGCAATTATTCCTACCTGCTGATGGCCCAAAACTCTTTTTTGCACAAAATGGTTTTTATTAGGATAGAGAAAATCTACCTAAGCGTGGATCAGATTGCCGTATAGCCGCCATCTACCATAATAGTTTGGCCAGTAAGATAAGCAGAGGCTGGGCTGGCTAGAAAAATAGCCAAGCCATAAATATCCTCTAATTTTCCATTTCGACCAATTGCCGTTTTATCAGCATGCATCTTTACTAAATCGGGGTTACTAAAAATAGGAGCAGTTAAAGCAGTTGGGAAAAGGCCTGGTCCTATCGCATTGCAGTTAATACCAAATCGAGACCACTCTTGAGCGATTGCTCTAGTCAATTGAACTATCCCACCTTTAGCGCTGCCATATGGCGCGCTATTTGATAATGCGCGGTAACTTTGTACAGAAGCTATATTAATAATTCGCCCCCAATTACGTGCTTTCATCTGTGGAGCTAAAGCTTGTGTTAAAAAAAAGGGAGCCCCAAGATGAACATTCAACTGATCTTGCCAACTCTGTGGAGAAACTTGTTCATAAGTCTCCCGTAAATTGATGCCAGCAGCATTTACTAAAATATCTACTTTATCTAACTGTTTGAGAACTCTGAGTGCCAAATCACTTGATTGCTCTAGGTCACTTAGATTAGCTGCAAAAGAAGAGGCTGCTATTCCCTGATCGCTTAGTCGTGCTAATGCCTCACTTAACTGATTCTCTCTTCGAGCTGCAATTGCTATTTTGGCACCAGATAAGCCTAAAGCTGTTGCTATTGCCTCTCCTAAACCACTACTACCTCCAGTTATCAGCGCCGTCTTACCCGTTAAATCAAAAAGTTTATTAATTATCATTTAAGGAATATCTCCATAAGACTTCAGAGGTCAAATATTGAATATAAAAATCAATATTTGCGTAGTTGAATACCACTCAACTCTTGTAAATCTTCAAAACTTAATCCATCTACCCAATCGACCGCAACCAATCCCTCTGGGGTGACAGCGATAGTCGCTAAGTCTGTATAGACACAATCAACAGCTTCAAGTGCTGTTAATGGGTAAGTACATTCTTTAACAAATTTGGACTCTCCTGACTTCGTAAGATGTTCCATCATCACAAAGAGTTTCTTAGCGCCTAATGCTAAATCCATGGCACCGCCTACAGCCGGGATTGCTTTTGGATCACCGGTGCGCCAATTAGCAATATCTCCTTTGATAGAAACTTGAAATGCACCGAGCACACAAATATCAATATGGCCACCCCGAATCATCACAAATGAATCTGCATGGTGGCAAAGGGAAGCACCAGGCAACATCGTAACGGGCTGTTTCCCAGCATTGACTAACTCTTCATCAATTTCATCGCCCTGAGCCAAAGGCCCCATTCCCAATAGACCGTTTTCACTATGCAAGACAATTTCACGATCTAAGGGAAGATAGTTAGAGATTGTCATTGGCTGACCAATACCCAGATTAACGTGAGCGCCATCTGGAATATCTTGCACAATTCGTTTTGCAATATCAGCCGTACTACGTTTTTTTACTTGAGAAAGATCAATCATGACTTACCCCCAACTAACACAACACGCTTAACAAAAATGCCTGGTGTCACAATGATCTCTGGATCTAATTGACCAAGCTCAACGATTTCTTTTACCTGTGCAATTGTGCAACGAGCAGCAGTCGCCATAATGGGTCCAAAGTTTCTGCCGGTACCATGGTAAACAAGGTTACCCCAGCGGTCTCCTTTGTCTGCCTTGATCAAGGCATAGTCAGCTTTTATGGCTTTCTCAAAAATATGATTTACACCATCAATGACGCGCGTATCTTTTCCGACCGCAAGCTCAGTCCCAAACCCAGTAGGCGTATAAAAACCGCCTATACCGGCTCCACCTGCACGAATGCGTTCAGCTAGGGTTCCCTGGGGAACCAACTCTAACTCGATTTTGCCTGCACGATAAAGATCATCAAATGCGCCTGATTCTGGTTGTCTTGGAAAGGAGCAAACCATCTTCTTAACACGTCCAGCACCAATCAATTTAGCAATACCGACGCCTTGATTACCGGCATTATTACTGACTAAGGTAAGCTCTTTTGCGCCCTGCTCTACCAGTGCATCTAATAAATATATAGGCAGGCCAGCGCCGCCAAATCCTGAAATTAAAATGGTAGAACCATCCGCAATATCTTGCAAAGCCTCAGTCACACTGGAACAAATTTTTTGAATCACTCCGCGTCTCCATCTCTTTAAAATTTTTATTATTAGTACGGCAAGTAGTCTAAGACCTTATACCCTCTAATGTAATCCAATTAGAGCAAAGGCTTAATTTTTCTAACAAAATCGAGAGCTGATGGGCTATCTCCATGAATGCAAAGGGTATCTGCCTGTACTTTGACCACACTGCCATCCAGCGCAATGACCTCACCTTCATTAGCCATTCGCAATACTTGCTCTACAGCCTCATCCTCAGTCTCAATCATGGCATTAGCCTGAGTACGAGGAACCAAATAACCTTCAGGGGTGTATCGCCGATCTGCAAATACTTCTTGCCATAAAGGTATGCCCACTTTCTGTGCGGCCGCCACAAAACAACTTGAGGCTAATCCATACAAAATAAGCCCATCACCCAAATCCTTAATCGCTTGCGCAATCGCTTGGGCTAAATTGATATCTTTTGCTGCCTGGTTATAAAAAGCACCATGCGGTTTTACATGATGCAACTTTCCACCCTGTGCACGAATGAATGCTTGTAATGCGCCAACCTGATACAGAACATAGTTATAAGCATCGTTCGGTGTAATCGCCATTTCTCGCCTACCAAATCCAAGTAAATCAGGCAGGCTGGGATGAGCGCCTATATGAACATTTTTCTGAATAGCGGCTGCTACAAGATTTTTCATTCGCTCAGGATCGCCAGCATGCCAACCGCACGCAATATTAGTTGAATCAATATAGTCTAGGAGTGCAAAGTCATCGCCCATTTCCCAAACACCAAAACCCTCACCCATGTCGCTATTAAGATCAATTGTTCTTTTCATGATTTATCCAAAAGAGTAGCTTCTAGAGTATCCAAAGTTTTTTCCTGTTCAGTGTAATAAATTGTATTGATCTGATCAGCCTCTTCAAGTGTAA
Source organism: uncultured beta proteobacterium (assembly GCA_903944255.1). Taxonomy (GTDB): domain Bacteria; phylum Pseudomonadota; class Gammaproteobacteria; order Burkholderiales; family Burkholderiaceae; genus Polynucleobacter. The sequence goes on along the minus strand of CAJARE010000127.1, from coordinate 2,401 downwards.
CGGGTACAAATTGGATTTTGCTACCAGGCCTTAATTGCGCCAAGGTTGACCGTTCTGAGCTAATTGTCTCGAGCAAACGGGGATATCCGCCAGTTGTAGCATGCTCAGCCAACATTAAAATAGGCTGTCCAGATGGGGGTAATTGAATAGTCCCAAACCAAATTCCTTGTGACGCAATTCCTGTCATTGGTTTTGAGATTTTAAAATCACTATCTAAGCGCATCCCCATTCGATTACTTTGAGATGAGACTACCCATATTGTCTTCCATAGCAAAGCTTGTTCTGCTTGACTCAGAAGGCTAAAGTGAATGCTTGGAATAGCCTTAATCATTTGGATTGATTTGCCTGGCAAGGCCGGTGATGCAATCGACCATTTAGGATAATTCAAGCCTGACTGATTTAAGTTTTTAAAAAACGTCTTTTCCTGAGCAAGATGAGCTTGAGGTAAATATAAAAAGTCTCCTTTTTGCACTACCTTTTCTCCTATACCTGCACTTAAATGAGAGCCGCGACCCCCTAAAACAAACTCACTCTCAATGCCTCCGCTAATCGCCAAGAAAAGACGATAGCCTTTCGTCATAGAGGCAAAACTGAGTATTTGACCTTTGTGAATATGAACCGGTCGATTGCCTGGAAAAGATTGTCCGTCTATTAATCCCAAACATTGCGCACCCACCCAAGCAACCCAGGTATCCTGATGAAATAAAAGCTTAGGACCAGTGCCAGTAATTTCTAATCCTGCAAGGTCTTCTGGATTACCCAATAAGGCATTGGCAAGACGCGCACTTTCTTTGTCCATAGGTCCGCCTGCGCTTAATGCTAAATGCGCAAATCCATAACGTGGCTGCCCTTGAATAGTCGTTAATAGACCGGGACTAAGAACCTCGATAGCGCTGCTCTTTGAAATACTGCTAACTTTCTGTTGAGAAGCTTCTGCCTCTTGTGCCAAAGTTATTTTTTTAAATTCATTCAAATCAATTTCAATAAACTCCAAGCGATCTCCCGGATTCAGCAGACTAGGCCGTTCATTTCGCGGATCAAAAAGAATATCCGGCGTTCTACCAATTACATTCCAACCACCAGGGGTTGGCTTTGGATAGATACCGGTTTGTAATTCTGCAATAGCCACTGAACCTTTGGGGACTGCAGTTCTTGGCGACTCAAGACGTGGCAACCGTAAGCTGGGATCAAGGCCGCTACAGTATGGAAATCCAGGCATAAATCCTAAAATATCAACACGAATCTCTGAATTTTTGTGCCGGTTAATAAACTCTCGCAATGAGAGCTTACATTTTTCTGCGCTTGCTAATAAATCAGGTGCCAATTCTGGGTCATAACAAACCCGCACACGATGAACAATGTCATTTTTAATAGTGACTTTTTTATCTTTACGTATCTTCCCGAGTAAATCTTCAATCTGTGTACGTGCCAAAGCACGGGTTGCTTGATAGTCCGTATTTTCAAAATGAAGACTAATGAAGAGACTGTCAATACCAGGGATGACATCTTCAAGCCATTCAGGAGCAGCCGAGAACAAGAGAGTGCATAGCTGATGAATGCGACTTAAAGGGTCTACAGATTCTCTAAAATCGAGCAGGAGAGCAGCATCCCCCAAGTTAAGGATGTCAATTTCCCCAGCAACCTTCCTAGATCTTTTTAACTGCATCGAACTTACTTAATTTCTTTTTGCATTACTTGATCTGGCAACCAAGTGACTAACTCAGGCCAAATCGTAACTAATGCCACTGCTAATACCATCATGGAAAAAAACGGTAAAGAAACTTTTTTATCTATTTTAAACATTATTCTATACTATAAAATGAATCGTTTTAAAATTACGAGCTCATTATATGAATGGATCAGTTGTGCTATACCAGATCGTGTTTATTTTGGACCATTACCAAACGAATACATGCTTGAAAAACTCAAGAAAAACAGATTTAATTTTATTGTTAATCTTACTGAAAACGCCTATGTTATAAAGCCTGACCAAGACTCAGACTCATACTCAGATATTCAGGTCATCCATTACCCAATTGTTGACAATTCTGTCCCAGAAGACATTCACGATTACTGTCGATTTATTGTAAGTTTAAAACGTGCATTTGACGACAAAACAAACAAAATATACATTCATTGTCGCGCGGGTCATTCACGAAGTTCTATGGTAATGGTGTCGCTTCTTTTCTGTATTTATAATGATGAATTAAAAGACATTGTAAATAAAGTCATTGAGTGTCATCGAAACCGAAAACATCTTCGTGATATTTGGCGTCATCGGTCGCCATTTAATTATAAACAGTTTATGTTTTTATGCGCTGTTCATAAGAATGTTTACGTAAATATTGGGGCAGATAGTAAAATCTACAACTGGCTTTCGCCAAAAAATATTTGGGTGGAT
>CAJARE010000126.1 GCA_903944255.1 uncultured beta proteobacterium | reverse complement strand
TCGACATTAATTTTTTTAACCACGCTGTAACGTACCAAGGTATTTTTGCGTGCCTCATCGTGATTCACGATCGGCATTGGATAATCTCTTCCAAGTACGATGCCTGCTGCCTCAAGTTCAAGATGGCCTGCCAACCAAGGAGCATGAATGGATTTGTGGGAGAGTTTTTCTAATTGAGGAAGATAGCGTTTAATGAATTTACCTTCAGAATCAAATTTTTCGGATTGGGTAATGGGGTTGAAAATCCGAAAATAGGGCTGTGCATCACACCCTGAAGATGATGCCCATTGCCAGCCGCCATTGTTTGAAGAGAGTTCAAAGTCATTAAGGTGCTGTGCAAAATAGGCTTCACCCCAGCGCCAATCAATACCTAAGTCTTTTGTTAAAAAGCTCGCCACCACCATCCGTAAACGGTTATGCATATAGCCACTTTGGTTCAGCTGGTGCATGGCTGCATCGACTAGTGGGTAACCTGTTTTTCCTGCACACCACGCTGTAAATAGTTTCTTTGCATTGGCACCACTTTCCCAAACAATATTGTCGTAATCCGGTTTAAATGAAACACCATTTGCAAGCCGTGGATGATTGGCCAAAATCATGAAATAAAAGTCACGCCAAATGAGCTCACTTAACCAAATAGTGGCCCCCATACTGCCTGCTAGCATACGGCGGTGGGCTTCACGCACTAAGCCTCGAATCGAGAGCATGCCAAAGCGCAGGTGTGTAGACAGATAACTCACTCCCTTAATAGCAGGAAAGTCTCGACCAATCTGGTATTGATCAATGCGATGCAGAAAGTCTTCTAAAAATGCCTGACCGGCTGTAGATCCTGCTGGCAAATAGGCTTCAATGCCAGTGCCAATAAAGCCCATGGATTCGAGAGAGGGAAAGGCTTGGTCTAATTTTTTAGGAATGACAGCAAATTGCCCAGATTTAGGAGTGCAATCATAAGAGGCCAAATCTTTTTCTTGGAGTGTTTTGAGCCAGTTATTTTTATACGGAGTAAACACTGAAAAGACAGTATTGGAATTTGTCAGAATTTCTTTTTTCTCAAAAATCACTTGATCTTTGAAGCTTTCGAAATGAATACCTAATTTTTCAAGGGAGCTGGCAACAGTCTCATCACGTGCAATAGCAGAAGGTTCGTAATCATGATTTGTGAAAACAGTGTTGACCCCAAGTTCTTTAGCAATCTGGGGGATACATTCCGTTGGTTTACCAAAGCGTACGATAAGCCCGCCACCCAAGCTTCGCAGTTCTTCGTCTATTTGCTTTAAACCCTGCCAAATGAAGTCAACACGGCGATCGTGCTTTAAGCCCTTGGCATCAAGCTCACCTTTTAATAGGGGTTGCAAAATATCGGTATCAAAAATGAAGGTCAGCCAGACCTGCCCAGCCTCTTTCAGGGCGTGGTGAAGGGCGGCATTGTCATAAAGACGAAGATCGCGGCGGAGCCAAACTAGCGCTTTTTGCATAGCCCCTATATTAGGGCTAAATGACTACCCTTGCTTGCCTAAGAGGTTAAGATCGAGAGCATTCATGGATACGATTTTTTTTATTCTCTCGAAGGTAGTGCAATTTTGCATCGAGCCCTTAAATTGGGTCATGGTGTGGGTGGTATTGGCTTTACTTTTTATTTCATTAAGAAAGCCCCAGCTTTCAAGACGCTTTCTTTTCATTGCTGTCTTTAATCTCGTCATCGTAGGATACCTACCAATTTCAGAGGTGCTCTTAAAGGGTCTTGAGGACAGGGCGCCTCGAGTCAGTTTGAGCCAGCTAAAAACAAGTGAGTTGGGTGGCGTGATTATTTTGGGCGGCGCAATAGAGGGTGGTGAAATTGCCATAGACCGCGGGGAAGTCTCCATTTACTCTTCAGCTGAACGCGTGACAAGGGCATTTGAATTGATTCGCAAGCATCCAGATCTACCCTTGATCTTTAGTGGATATTCTGGGCGCGTGAACCCCAAAGGGATGTCTGAAGCCGAAGCATTTAAACAACTAGTTCAAGAGCAGGGTTTAGATGGACCCCAGGTGCATTATGAAAACCAATCGCGTAATACTTATGAAAACGTCCTGTATTTAAAGCCGATGATGACTGAGTTTGGTATCAAAAATGAGGGTGGGTCGTCTAAACCATGGTTGGTCATTACTTCGGCCAGTCATATGTATCGATCTTTAAAGATCTTTCAGAAGCAGGGGATTGAGGTATTAGCTTTGCCGGTGGATTACCAGACGGCTAATCGCCTGCAGTGGACTTCTTTTGATTTAGTGGGTGGGGCTCATAACTGGAATAAAGCATTGCATGAGCTTGTTGGGCTTTTAGCCTACTGGATTACTGGGAAAATCTAGTTATTCTGTAAAATGAAGGCATATGACTATGGCGAAGAAAGATCAAGCCTCCAAAGCATTAGACTCAGAGTCTAGTTCAGACCCTTTGATTTCATATTCAGCCGAGCATCTAGCCAATCAATTTCTGATCGCAATGCCTGGTATGGTCGATACCGATTTTGCAGGCTCGGTGATCTATCTTTTTGAACACACCGAAAGAGGCGCAATGGGTTTAGTGGTCAATAGACCAACCGAAGTCAATCTTGGAACACTCTTTGACAAAATTGAGCTCAAACTTGAAATCGCACCTTTGCTAGATCAACCCGTTTATTTTGGTGGCCCTGTTCAGATTGAGCGTGGTTTTGTATTGCATGAACCCAATCCTTTAATTGCGTATAGCTCTTCCCTTGTGATTCCAGGAGGGCTCACAATGACCACCTCTAAAGATGTTCTAGAGGCTGTTGCCTCTGGAAGCGGCCCTCGAGATTTTTTGATGACCTTGGGGTACGCGGGATGGGGAGCTGGTCAACTTGAAGAAGAAATTACCTTGAATGGTTGGATGAATGTGCCACTTTCACGCCAGCAAATGAGCGAGATTCTTTTTAAGACACCTTATAGTCAACGCTATCAAAAAACCATCAGTCATTTAGGTTTTGACCTTTCGCACCTCTCGGGTGAGGCAGGGCATGCCTAAGCCAGTCACGGTGATGGCCTTCGATTACGGTACGCGCCGAGTAGGTGTGGCAGTCGGAAATTCTGTAACAGGCACAAGTCAGGCATTAAAAACAATTGCAGCCCCCAATAGCGACAGTCTTTTTAAAGAGGTCGAAAGCCTCCTAAAAGAATGGCAACCAGAACGATTAGTGGTGGGTAAACCCCTTTATCCCGATGGTGCTAAGCATGAAATGACATCGAAGGCAGTCCGCTTTGGTAATCAATTACATGGCCGCTTCCAACTGGAAGTGGAGTGGGTCGATGAACGCTATACATCAGCGGTTTTGGAGGGCGATGCGCAAATGCAGGACAATCTAGATGCCCATTCTGCAGCGCTCTTACTAGAGCAATATTTTTCAGAGTTGGCAGCAAAAGCAACAATAAAGAATGTGGAATAAAACCCTATGCTTAAAAGTTTCGGAATCTGAGAATGAACGCTGAAAAGTTATACGAAAAGTTACTAGACCATCTGCGCCAGCGAAAACAGTCTGGCTCCTTTGAGCTTGCTGGATTGGCTATGGGTGGAGCTTGGATTGCAGAGCGTTTAGCTAAAGATTTAGGAATGCCACACTTCGGAGTCATCAACGTGGCTTTTCATCGGGATGACTATGCAGAGAAGGGGATGACTGCACTACGAACTTCAAGCACGATGCCAACCCATCTGCCGTTTAATGTGAACGGTGCCAATATTATTTTGATTGATGACGTATTGCTCACTGGCAGAACAGTGCGGGCTGCATTAAATGAGTTATTTGATTTTGGGCGACCTGCTCAAGTAGAGTTGATGGTGCTCGCCGATCGTGGTAATCGAGAGCTTCCCATTGCAGCTGATTTCGTAGGCGAAAAGGTTGATGTAGCAGACCAAAAAATTCTGGTTTTAGAAAAAGATGCCGCTGGCAAGTTCAGCTTTCAACTTGAGGAGCGTGCGTCATGAATTCAGGGGATAAGAATCATCAACCCATTAATCAATTTAACTCCGCAGGTGAATTAACCCACCTGTTGACCTTAGAAGGCTTGCCAAAAGAGCAGATATTGCATATTTTGGACATGGCTAAGCAGTTTGTGAGCGTGACTGATCCCGCTCGTGAGGTAAAGAAAGTCCCCCTCTTAAGAGGTAAGAGTGTTTTCAATCTCTTCTTTGAAAACTCTACCCGCACGAGAACTACTTTTGAGATTGCTGCTAAACGCTTATCAGCAGATGTGATTAATTTAGATATTTCTACTTCATCTACCGCTAAGGGTGAGAGCTTGCTCGACACTATTGATAATTTGGTAGCCATGCAGGCAGATATTTTTGTCGTACGCCACAATGTTTCGAAAGCGCCCATTGAGATTGCTCAGCATGTACCAGCTCATGTTCATGTGGTGAACGCGGGTGATGGTAGCCATCAACATCCTACTCAAGGTTTGTTGGACATGTACACCATGCGGCATTTCAAGCAAAACTTTAAAGGTCTGAAAGTGGCCATTGTGGGAGATATTGTTCACAGCCGAGTCGCTAAGTCTAATATTCATGCGCTCACTACTTTGGGCTGCGAAGAAATTAGAGTGATTGGCCCAGAGAGTCTGCTACCCAGTGATTTAGATATGCTGGGCGTGAAGGTCTATCACAGCATGGAAGAGGGTTTGAAAGATGTAGATGTGGTGATGACCTTGCGCATTCAAAAAGAGCGTATGGAGGCTGGACAAGTTCCAGAAGGAGAGGCTTTCTTTAAGCAGTATGGCTTAACACCCACGCGCTTGGCGCTTGCCAAGTCAGATGCCATCGTGATGCATCCAGGCCCCATGAACCGAGGGGTGGAGATTGACTCAGCCGTTGCTGATGGACCGCAATCGGTCATTCTCAATCAGGTCACATTTGGAATAGCAGTGCGAATGGCAGTGATGTCGATTGTTGCTGGCAACTAGTTCGAAACATTGAGCGCTTTAGAGTCAGTGACTATTCCTAAAATAAGCAAGCAACAGCGTTGGTTGATTCTGACGCATGCTTTTAATATGGATGGGCGGGCTGCGAGTCTCACCATTACCGATAAGATTCCTTATTTATTAGAGGCTGGTATTGAGCCAATTGTATTTAGTGCGATTACAGGAATCAAAGATCAGCGCTTTCCTCACCACCAATTTTTAGCTTGGGGTCCTTCAGGTTTTCGATTTGATTTTCGTCATTGGATTGCCAATCAATATGGTCGGGGCCTTTTTTATAAGATCACTACACGTACAGTCTCTTTATTGCTTGCCCCTTTCATTACGATTGAGAAACTTTTCCTAGGCTACTCCAGTCAATGGTCATGGGCTATCCCAGCTTATTTTCATGGTAGAAAACTGATTAAAGAGGGCAAAGTTGATGTCGTTTTTTCAGTAGGCAGTGCTTGGTCAGCCCACTTAGCTGGCATATGGCTGAAGAAAGCGACTGGTATCAAATTGATTTCTGAAGTGCATGATCCGCTGGTGATTCGTCAGAGTCCTGGCGATGATGGCGCAGATAAACCAAAAAACAGAGATGCACGCTTTCGTCATTTTCTAGAGAGTCAGCTTTGTAAATATTCTGATTTTGTTTGGTGGTTTACCGATGGCGCATTGCATTACGCTAAGGTTCGTAATACCAATCTCAATACCACAGGTAATGCCAAAGGCTTTGTGGTGATGCCCGGAGCTGAACCTCCTGGCGCAAAAAATATTCAGGTAGGACATACTTATTCAGAGCATTTAAATCTATGCCACTTCGGTTCATTAGCCAAAGACCGTAGCTTATCGGTCATATTAAAAGCACTCAATGCATTGCTGCAAAAATATCCACAAGCCAGATCTGCTATTCGTATACATGCCTACGGCGCACCTTTGGATAGTTATTCTGTTCAAGCGATTGAAGAATATGGCTATCAAGATGTATTGCTAGCTCACGGTCGTCTTGAAAAGGATCCTGTGACAGGTCTATCTGGACGAGAGCGAGTAGTTGAGAAGATGCAAGAAGCTGACGTCTTAATTTTGCTGCATGGTACAGGTGAAGAGTGTGCAGAGTACATTCCGTCAAAGTTTTATGATTACCTGTGGGCGCAACGCCCGATGTGGGCCATTACCCATCGCAATCCTCAGTTGGACCAAATGTTGTTAGAGCGTAATGCTTACTTAAGTATCAGCGGTGATGAGTCGAGTCTGGCGATGGCCTTGGAAAAAATCTGGCTAGACTGGCAAGAGAAAAATCTCAATCAGGTCAAGGGCAGTCCAATTGGAGTTGATCAAGCAGTCAGGAAAATTCTAGAGACTGCCGCAATCTAAATCTGCAGTTAAGCTCTACCG
>CAJARE010000125.1 GCA_903944255.1 uncultured beta proteobacterium | reverse complement strand
GCACACTTAATCGCACAGTGACTTTTTAAACCTACAAACCATTGATTTATATGAGCTTTTGAAGAGCCACAACTTCTTTTAATCGGTTGGTCGTGGGTTCGACTTAAAGCAAAGCGTAAAGCGGTGGACACTAACTTTGTGCAGCAAAGTTATGTGGGAGCCAATCCCGCCAGACCCACCAAATAAAACTGTCATAGCTATTCGACTATAGGCTTAATTACATGATTAGATAATCAAGCGCCGATCAATAGAATTCGATTCAGTAAGCAGAGGTACAGACTGATCATGATACTGTGCAAAATTGCCATATTTAGTAGGCGTACGCTGACAATTTGGGCCACAGGAACTTGGAAAACAGCAGCTGATACGGTAATGGGTAATGTCCAAGCCGATACCGCAGCGCTCATCCCCCATGCAAAAACACACATAGCGCCAATAATGAGAGGGTGAATTCCAAAATCTTGTGCAGACAAAAGTGGTACCAAAATGCTGGCACCAATTATTGGGTGAACTCCTATTTGCCCTAGGCCAACAAGTATAAGTACTGAAAGCAGAATAAAGAGTTCTGGATTTATAAGCGCAGGCTCAACACTTACAACTAGCTCACGAAGATAGGGCAAGCCACCGACGCTTGCACTCAGTAACATGGCCCCTATGACAATGAGTAGTTCCTCAGAAATTCTTGAGATGCCACGCGCAGCGTTCATTACAGTGTGGCGGATTGTTACTGGCCTGTAGAGCATGAGTGAAACAGCGAGCAGTGGCGCTACAAGCACGACTGATTGCGCACCGTTGAATCCGAATAATTTTGAGCAACCAACAACGCATACAGTCACAACAAGCAAGGGCCAAGCCAAGCCTCTGAATGAGTAAAGGGAGCTAAATAGGTCTCGAAAGCTTACGCGGCTTGTTAAAAAATATTGAAATACTAGTAGGCTGAAAATAGATATCGGCAAGCAAACTAAAATCAGCAGTCCTAAAGAGACCTGAGTCAGCATTTCACTGACAAAACTTATAGAAACAAAAAAAGGTGACCACATCACAGCGCTGGCAACGCCAAGTGCAGCGGCTTGAGCCAACTTTGGAAGATCCTTGGAGGCAAGAAATGATGTCAGGTTACTGGACAATAAATGCAAAGATCCAACATTCAGCAACGAGCCAAGCGCATAGTTACCAGTTAGTGCTCGTAGCAGCGGATTAGGCCGAGCGCTTCCATTGACCTGAACATCGGCAAACAGTTTTGAATAGTCCTGAAAGCTTGCTCTTAAGAAGATAACCGCTGGAATAAAAGCGCCAAACACCTCAGCTCGATGCAGACCAATCCATAACGGCTCTATGGAACGAAGCCAGACCATGCAAGTAGCAGAAACTGCTAGAGCGATCAGAAAAATCACGCGTACATGGAAGCTTGATCGGGCAAAGGCGCTGACTGCAAAAATGCATAGAAATATGACAGCTGTAAATGAAAAGATGTATTTATTAGAAAGTAAATACATCTCTTCAAAAATCAGCAAAAGCAACAAAGCAAGCCCTGACAGGCTAAAGAGCTTGTTAGGGCGCCCTCCCGCCCTGCTTAATGTTGCATGCCCCACTTTTTAATTGTTATGGCTTCTAGATTATTAAAAAAGACGTTCTCGACTAGAAGGCCCACGATGATGATGGTGAACAGGCCAGCAAACACGCCCGGGATATCAAGCAGGTTTTTGTTTTCGTAAATAAACCATCCCAAGCCACCTGATCCAGATGAAACGCCAAAAACAAGTTCAGCTGCAATCAACGTACGCCAGGCAAAAGCCCAACCAACTTTCAGGCCTGTCAAAATACTCGGAAACGCAGCAGGTACTAATATCATGTACACATAGCGCAAACCACCCAAGCCATAGTTTCGACCGACCATGCGCAGGGTATTGCTGACGCCTAGAAAGCCTGCATAGGTATTTAATGCCACAGCCCAAAGTACCGAGTGCACGAGAATGAAGACTATACTAGAAGCACCTAGCCCAAACCAGATTAGCGCAAGTGGCAACAACGCAATAGCTGGTAAGGGGTTAAACATGCTCGTTAGCGTCTCAAGTAAATCAGACCCAACCCGCGTTGTAATGGCTAAAAAAGTAAGTACTACTGCACATAGCAAGCCGATCCCGTAGCCGATAAGCAAGATCTCGATTGAGTGCATTGCTTTAAGAAGTAGTCCCCCATTTACTATGGCATCAATAAATGCAGAAATAGTCGCGCTGAATGTTGGAAAAATCAGCGGATTATTTAGTTTTAGCGCATAGATTTGCCAAATACCGGCAATGATAAGCAAAAGAATGGATTTTCTTAGCCAGCCCTGGTTTGAGAGTCGCTCCCAAACAGTTAGCCGTTTCTGAACGACTCCGGTTACTGGGCTCGTTTGTTCCAAAATGAATTCGGGGCGAAAAGTTTGCTCTTCACGCATAATCCGTTTCCCCTTTTTCAACAAAATCTTTGAATAACATGTCATGAATTCGATCTGATAGTCGAGCACCAGAGGAATCCACAGAGTCTGACTCATCGCTATTGAGCTCGGCTTTCACTTGACCCGGGTGGGGTGATAACAATAGGATTCGATTACCAATCAGAACTGCTTCTGGTATTGAGTGGGTTACGAACAAAACGGTAAATTTGGTATCTTCCCAGAGCCGCAGTAATTCCTCTTGCATCTTTCGTCGGGTCATGGCGTCTAGTGCGGCGAATGGTTCATCCATCAACAGAACATCGGGCTCCATAGCCATGCCTCTAGCAATTGCAACGCGCTGCTTCATGCCACCCGATAACGTGTGTGGCATTGAATTGGCAAATTTTGTTAAGTTGACCTTGTCAATGTAATGAAGCGCGACTTTTTCGGCCGCTTTCTTCCCTAACTTTCCTGAAGCCTGAAGAGAAAACATGATGTTTTCCTTCACTGTCTTCCAGGGCAACAACTGATCAAACTCCTGAAAAACCATGACTCGGTCTGCACCCGGCTTCTCAACTATGACTCCATTGACTAGGATGAAACCTTCAGTAGGGCGAAGAAACCCACCAATAGCCTTCAAGAGTGTCGATTTACCACAGCCTGAGGGTCCAAGCAAAACGAACCGATCAGACGAATAGACGTTAAAGGAGACTCGGTATGTTGCAGTTACCAAATGGTCTTTGGTTTTGTATTGCAAAGTAACTCCATTTACTTCGACCAATGGCGTTGCTTCATAGGGCGCTTGCATTTTTTCTCCAGTATCAGAATAATAGAGCCTAGCTACCGTTCAGATTGTGAATGTTTTCAAAGAACAACTCCTTCCATGACTGTGGACGATTTTTCAACGTCCCAATATCGTTCATGAATTGTGCAAAGGGAAGTATTCGTTGAGGGGCATTCTCAAAAGTGATAAGTGGGTTCTGCATGATTGCGAGGATATCCTCGACTTTTTCTTTTCCGCCACCTTCGGCAACGTAGATTTCAGCTGCTGCCTTCATGTCTTTGTTGATGAATGCGGTCGCCTCTATGAGCGCTGCCATTACAGCACCGAACGTCTTTGGGTTCTCTGTACGGAACTTTTCTGCTGCCCATACCATCAGGAACGTATTCGGGCCGCCCATGGTGTCATAAGAATTAAGCACAATTCGAATTTTTGGGTCAAGGATTGCCCGATTCCAAAAAGGCGGTGACGTAAATTGCGCGGTAATACCCCCCGCACCTGATAGTAATGATTGAAGGCCAACCGGATGAGCCAGGTTCACCATTAGTGGGTTGAATTTCTTGTAGTTATCCATGCCAAACTCTTTTGCAGCAGCCATTTGCAGGTAAATTGTCTGCACCGAGCTACCAGCACCAGCCATTGCAATGCGGTCTTTATCTGTGAAGTCTTTTAATGATTTTACATTTGGATTGCTCGTAATAAGCATGTTTGGCATGGAGGAAAGTGCAGCAACCCCTTTGACATTCAAGTTTCCCTTGGTCCGATCCCAAAGAATGAGGGCCGGTCCAGTGCCACCAGACGCAAAGTGCAAACTTCCAGATAACAAGGCATCGTTGGCAGATGAACCGCTGCCTAGTGTTGCCCAATTAACTTTGGTGTTATTTAAACCGACTTTTTTTAGATGTTTCTGTACAAGCTCATTGTGCTTCATGATAGTGAGCTGCAGGTAACCAATGCCGTACTGAGACATCAGGTTGACCGCGGGGACTTCAGCTTTGGCAGCACTAACGCCTACTATAGCTAGCGTGCTGGCTATAAGGGCTACTTTACATATGAATTTCATAAATGTCTCCTCTATTAAATTAAAAGGTAGCGCTCTTTTAAACGCTTTACTAATACCCTGGCTGGATTTATTTTATGTCAGGGTCTAACTCCATACTTGGGCTTGGGCCCAAGCGAAGTTAATCTTTTGTATTTCGAGGCTTCTATAAGCCTGCATAAATACGCCCGCGTATCACGCGGATTAATGATTTCCTCGACGCCAAAAGATTCAGCAGTTAGGTAAGGGGACGCTAGCTCGCGAAGCTCACGCTCGATCTGCTGCTCGCGTTCTTTTGGGTTCTGGGCTGCTGCAATTTCGCGCTTAAAGGCAGCACTCACACCCCCCTCAACTGGCAGAGATCCCCACTCGGCTGACGGCCAGGCAATCTTCATGTCTAGTCCGTTTTTGTCAGTAGCACCCATACCTGCCATGCCATAGCACTTGCGCACCACCACTGTGTAGATAGGTATGGTTGCTTGCAAGCCAGCGCAGACGCACTTCATACCCTCACGAAGGGTGGCTTCTGCCTCAGCGTCTTTACCGACCATGAATCCGGGGACATCCACGAGAAATACAACTGGTATGTGGAATGTGTCGCAAAGATCGATGAAGTGGGTTTGCTTTCGGGCTGATTTGGCATCCATTGCCCCGCCGTAAACCATAGGGTTGTTCGCGATGATGCCTACTACGTTTCCATGCATGCGGGCTAACGTGGTGATCACACTCTTGCCAAAAGTAGGAGCAACCTCAAAGATTGAGTCTTTGTCCACGATTAAGTTGATCAATTTGCGCATGTTGTAGGGTCTGCGCCTGTTCTTAGGGATGATGCTCGCCAAAGCATCTTCGCACCTGTTTGGCGGATCAGATTGGTCGCCTACTGGGGGCAGTTCCCAAACGTTCTGAGGCATATAACTGAGAAATCGCCGAATCATTTCCCAGCATTCCTCTTCATTTGCAGCAACGTTGTCAATTGTTCCTGCTAGATCTACGGCAACTGCAGACCCGCCGAGATCCTCCTTGGTTATTTCCTGGCCAAGTGATCTTGCAACAACTGGAGGACCTGCCGCAAAAACTTGGCTTGTTTCCTTAACCATAACCGACCAATGTGACAGAATGGCTCGCCCTGCAGGGCCACCAGCAGCTGTTCCCATGACAGCACAAACGACAGGTACTTCACCAAGGAGCCGGACAGATTGTTCAAAACCGTGTACACCGGGAAATACTGAGTGGCCTCTACGCAAAATCGACGTCACACTGCCACCCGCGCCATCGATAAGGTTGATTAAGGGGATTCTGTAGTCATGAGCCAGATCTTCGATGAAACCACCTTGACCGCCTTTTTTACGGTCACCGCTCCAGCTAACCCCACCCTTGACTGTGAAATCCTCCCCGCCTATGGCAACAGGCCGACCCCATATTTCACCCAGCCCGCAAACATAAGGTGCGGGTGTAAAACGCTCGAGCTTGCCGTTCTTGCGCTCACTTTTTCCAGTGAGTGTACCAACCTCCTGAAAACTTTCTTGATCCAGTACACCATTAAGGCGCTCGCGAATGGTCTTTCGGCCGTTGGTATGATGCCGCTCGATCGACTCTTCCCCTCCAAGAGCCTGGGAAAGCGCACGGCGTTGCTGCAGTTCAGCCAACTCAACTGACCAGTCGTCTAAATCGTCTTGGGCGGCAGGGTTTGTATTCACAGAGTTCATGAGCTTAACCAATATCTGCCAGAACCTGCCCTTCGGCAACTGAGTCCCCTTCCTTGACGTGCAAAGCCAGCAGTTTGCCTCCGTCCTCGCACACCAAAGGTATTTCCATTTTCATAGACTCAATGATTATGATGCTATCGCCTGGCGCAATATCGTCACCTACTGCAGCGACAATCTTCCAGACAGATCCAGTGACTTCTGATTTGAGCTGTTCAGCCATGTTTAATCCTTTAGTAAGTTAATGAATAGTCGCTGATTTTTGGGGAGTGCTATTCTTGTTTGCTGCTTGAATCACTTCGAGCGCCAGGCCTGTATGAACAGACCCCCGCGCAAAACCAGAGGACTGAAGAATCTGTCGTAGCGCTTCGATATTGGTTGACACGCCGCTGATCGTGGTCGCATCGAGTGCACGCATCAATTGCGCAATGGCCAAGTCGCGGGTTGGGGCATGTGCAATGATTTTGGCCAGTAATGGATCGTAGTAAGGCGTGACGTCCATCCCTTCCCTATACCCCGTCTCGACCCGAACGCCTTCGAGTGCAGGTAATTTGAAAGCCTGCAACTTGCCTGGTGAAGGGTAAAAGCGTTTGGAGTCTTCAGCATAGATTCTTAGCTGGATTGCATGCCCCGACGGGGATCCTAGCGCTGGTAGGGCGGTGGCTAGCTTTTCACCAAAGGCTATCAGTACTTGGGTACGAACTAAATCAACATCCAAGATTTCTTCGGTCACGCCGTGTTCGACTTGCAGCCGAGTGTTCATCTCCAGAAACCTAAAGTCTCCTGCGCTTCCCCTCAACATCTCAATGGTGCCGAGACTGTCGTAGCCTAGGTTGCGCAATCCGTGTTCAATCTGGGCGCATTGCTGCTCAATCAATGAACGCTCAATACCTGGTGCAATAGCTTCTTCAATTATTTTCTGATGGCGCCGCTGAATAGAGCAGTCACGCTCGTAAAGCACTCTGAGGTCACCATACTTGTCACCAACGACTTGAAACTCGATGTGGCGAGGTTCGATACACAGCGATTCGAGATAAAGCGCCTTGTTGCCAAATCCTCGCTGTGCCATGGAGCCAGCACGATCAACTGCCTCCAGAAGTTGGTTGTCATCATGAGCTACGAGCATACCGATACCGCCACCCCCCTCAGCTGGCTTGACAATCACAGGGTATCCAATTTGACGAGCCATCGCGATGATCGTTTCGCTGTCTGGTGGCAATAAGTCGCTTCCAGAACCAACCGGCCATCCGGCAGCAGCTGCGAATTCACGCGCCTTCGTCTTATGGCCCATCTTTCTAATCCAGTCAGGACTAGGCCCAATAAACGTATGGCCAGCGTCAATTAAGCGTTGTGCGAAGCCGGCATTCTCGGACAAAAATCCGTAGCCTGGATGCAAAGCGTTCGCACCGGTCTTTTTCATTGCCTCAAGTAGCGCATCTTGGTTCAGATAGCTCTTAACGGCAGCAGGCTCACCGAGTCCATACGTTTGCGTAGCCACCTCAAGATAGGGTGCATCCCGATCAGCATCTGAATAGACAGCCACAGAGTCCACACCCATTTGATTGAGTGTTCGGATTACTCGGGCAGCGACTGCCGATCGGTTAGCAACGAGAACTTTGGGTTTATTCATGGTGTTAATAACTTGTTGGCCAGGCCCGCATCAAGTGCTCACCTATGCCATTGGTGAGTCGAAGGGAGTGGATATCAAGCATTTCCTTTAAAAACGAACGCGTCTCGGACGGTAAGATGACTGTTTGTACAGCGTAGATTGCTGCAATATCCCAAACGGAATTGGCCTTGTTCATTTGTGCAAGGGCCTCGTCAAAGCCAGGATCACTCGGTGAAAGCCCATGCACAATCTTGACGGCAAATTGTGCGTCCATGAAGCTCACCTCTGCGGTCGGCCATGCTGCAAACTCGTCTGAGTTTTTGCCCCCGCCCATGTTCAGGTAAGCTTGGCCGTAACTTTTGCGAAGTAGGATAGATATTTTGGGTACTGTTACCAGTGACAGTGCATTCATGAAATTCATGATTTTTCCAGGCGCGCGACGCTTTTCAGCTTCTGTGCCAATCACGAAGCCTGGCGTGTCCACCAGAAAAACTAGGGGGATGTTGAATGAATCGCACATTACAATAAATTTGGTGATCTTGTCGCAGGCGTCAGTGTCGACTGCGCCTCCCTTGTGCATCGGGTTGTTAGCGATAAACCCTACAGACTTTCCGTCCAAACGCGCCAGACCCGTTACTGCAGTCTTGCCAAAGCGTGCCTTCAATTCAAAAAAGGAATCCTTATCGACTATGGCTCGAATAACCTTTCGGACATCGTAGACTTGGGTGCGGCTTTCAGGCACCAAGCTCGCGATATCCTGAACCGCAAGATCTGACCCATCAGGCAAGATGGTTCTTGGCGCTGATTCCTGGTGGTGTGCTGGGAGATAACTCAAAAACCGCCGGATTGCATCTAAGGCTTCTTCGTCGGAGTCAACGATCATATCGGCGAAGCCGGTCACCTCAGCGTGCAAACGCCAGCCACCCAACGCTTCAGGATCCACATCCTCGCTAATGGCCATGGATGCAAGGATTGGACTTGAGACGGCAAGAATAGCCCCTTTGCGCATCACGTTGAAATCGGACATGACTGAGTACCAAGAAGAGGAACCATAGGACATCCCAAGCGTGGCCGATACCCATGGGATTTCACGCGTACGGCGATACTGAGTTCCATCGTTGCCCAGTAATGAACCCATACCAGCCGAGCCCATGTGGTCAGGCATTCTTGCACCCGAGGACTCGCCAAGAAAAATTAAAGGAATGCCCCGCTGCGTAGCTGTTTTCTTTATGTGCCCAATTTTCTTGCCGTTGATGGCCCCACTTGATGCGCCAAACACAGTGAAATCGTTTGATACGATCGCAACACGACGGCCGTCGATTTTTCCAAATCCAGCTACTTTTCCATCACAAGGAGACTTGTCCTTGGCGCTTGGCAAAGACGACGTTGTAAATAGTCCTGACTCTAGAAACGATCCTTGATCCAACAAAACGTCAATACGTTCGCGAGCGTTGAGAAACCCCATAGCCTTGCGTTTAGCCAGCTTTTCCGAGCCGCCCATTTGCAGTGCTTTTTCTTTTCTTGTGATGAATTCTTGATACATTTACAACCCTTAATTTTTAAACTTTGTCAAAATCTGTATTCAATAAAATCGACGTTCTAAAAGTGAGGCCTCTTGGCCTCAGATCGGTCATAAATGACACCTTGTGACTCAAGACGATCGAGCTCCGTGTCACTGAGGCCTAGTTCGGCAGACAGCGTGGCTCGAGTGCTCTCACCAACCCATCCACCGGTGTGCTTAATCTTGCCCGGCGTTGCGGAAAGTCGCGGTACAACCTCCGCCATGGCGACCGAACCGAGCTGCTCGTCGGCAACATGTTGAATTGAACCGCGCGCCTCATAATGCGGGTCATTAAAGATATCTTCAATTGTGTAGATCCGCATTGCTGGCACGTTGGCTGATTGCAAAATAGTTTCAATTTCTTCCAGAGTGTGACTTCCTGTCCACAGGCCAATTTC
The DNA here is from genome assembly GCA_903944255.1 of uncultured beta proteobacterium. Classification (GTDB taxonomy): domain Bacteria; phylum Pseudomonadota; class Gammaproteobacteria; order Burkholderiales; family Burkholderiaceae; genus Polynucleobacter. The sequence goes on along the minus strand of CAJARE010000125.1, from coordinate 1,949 downwards.
GTGATCGAGTGATTCAAAGTGCTGCCCGCGAGATATTGCGGTTCTATAGCGTTCGTCTTGGAGTAGTTTGGGGCGGTTCATGGAATTACACAGCCGCGTGAATACTGAATCAGCCATCGCCGTGATGTGAATATGCTGCCCGTCTTGCGTTGGATACAGATTATTTGGGGTGCTCTCTGGGAGGCGGGAGCCGCAACGATTGGCAATATGACCTAATTTATCATACGCCGAAATCCAAGGCTCCATGAAGCTGAAGGCGCATTCATACAGGGCAGCATCTATGCATTGGCCCATGCCAGTTTTTCCTCGTACGATCAACGCGTTCATCGCACCGTATGCTGCATAAAGACCCGTTATGTAGTCAGTCATCGAAACAGCGATCCTGCCTGGTGGGCGGTCGGGATCGCCTGTGAGGTGTCTTAGCCCACTCATGGCCTCGCAGATCACACCGTAACCGGCGCGATCTTTATATGGTCCATCCTGCCCGAAACCGCTAATTCGAACCATGATCAGACCCGGGTTTTCTTTTCGCAGATCCTCATAGCCCAGTCCCCATTTCTCCAAGGTGCCAGGCTTGAAGTTTTCAATCACGATATCCGCCTTTAAAGCTAATTTTTTTGCAATCTCTCGTCCTTCCAGGATACGCAAATCAATCGAAAGTAGGGTTTTGTTGCGAAAAATGCTCGCTGCATAAAGAGAAACCCCATCCTTGCGCTTGCCCATCGAGCGCACTGGGTCGCCATCGGGAGGCTCTACCTTGATGACTTTAGCGCCAAAGTCGGCTAACAACCGCCCACAGAATGGACCTGCCACCGTAGATCCCAATTCGAGCACAGTAATGCCATGTAATGATTGCTGCGTTGCATTGATGGGACTCATATTTATTCCGTTAAAGGATGTACTTTTGATAGCGCTCTATATATGACTTGGCGCTGCGCAGGGTTTCCCTGCGCGCTTGTTCTGCTTTTTCCGGGTTGGGCTCACACATTGCTGCCAACACAGCTTGGTGTTGTTTCAAACCTTGAGTGGCCCTACCTGGCAGGATAATCGTGCGACGTATGACCGTCTGCGTGCGCTCAAAGATGCCGTCAAGAATTTCCGCCAAAATCTGATTTCCAGTGGATGCAACCACGTCCGCATGGAATCTCTCGTAGGCAGCGATGTATTGATCTATATCACCTTGTTTGACAAATTTCTCAAGGTGACCATTAAATTCCTTTAGGTACGCTTGCCACTTTTTTGAGTCTCCGCGAATAGTTGCCAAGCGGACACATAAGCCCTCAAGAACCTCGCGTACTTCGTACAGATCAAAAATCTGTGAAATTTCCAGACGAACCACAATGGCACCGCGATTGGGGATGCGTTCGACTAGTCCGCGCTGCTCAAGGGTGCTCAACACGTCGCGAACACGACTTCGCGAGATGCCGTACTTCTCAGACAAGAAAACTTCGCTAAGTTTTGATCCTGGGGGTATCTCCTGTGTGGCTATCAAATGTCGCAACTCCTGCGTCACGCTGCTCACAACCTGATTGTTTACATTGGTACGCAGGCTGTTTCGAGCCATCTCTTTTGGCTTATTCACAGACTGTGATTGACGAGGCTTGCGAGGCATTGACATCCGAAGATTCCTAGTAAACAGACCCTATTGTACAAAAGAGTAAATAAAATTGTTAACAAATTTGCAACAAATTTGTTAACGCACTGCAGCATTGATCTGCGCAATTACTACGGGTAATCCCCTCACCCTGTTAATTTGCATCCAAAACTGACCCGCCCTTTGCAGCAAATGATGATCCGCCTAAAGGAAGAGATTGCCTTTAACTGTCAGCCTGTATTGAGCAGATGCTGGGTCAATATTTGATGCAAATTAAGGCATTAATTGGATCAGTTTTGGATGTAAATTAACAGGGATTACCAATTAAGGTAATGGCATGCTTAGCAGCTACCCT
>CAJARE010000124.1 GCA_903944255.1 uncultured beta proteobacterium | reverse complement strand
CGGGAGCCAATCGGCTGACCCTCCTCGATATAACGCTCGATGAGGGTTTTTAGTAAAGCGCGGGAACGTTCATCCATGGTGGAAGGGATTTTATGCCTATGGTTTAATCGTTATATGTTAAGCCCTTCCCCAAATTCCACCAATAAGGCCTTTAAGCGGGTTGCACTTGTCGGCAAATTCCAGGCCGACGGGATAGAGGAACGCCTCCAGGACCTAGCTAAACTGGTCGCAGGCTTGGGTTGTGAAGTCTTTTTAGAGGCTGCCACCGCCCAACATCTTGGTTTAACTGAATTTCCCATCAAAACAGCCGAGGATTTTGCTGGGGCAATAGATCTAGTGGTAGTTTTGGGTGGCGACGGAACCATGCTCGGAATTGGTCGCCAATTAGCAGGAAAGAATGTTCCTTTGGTGGGCATCAATATGGGTCGCCTTGGCTATATGACTGATATTCCCATCCAATCAGTCCAAACCATTCTTCCTCAAATTATTGCTGGGGAGTATGAGGCAGATAATCGAACGCTCTTGGACGCAGTCGTCTTGCGCAAAGATAAGGAAATCACCCGCGCACTAGCACTCAATGATGTAGTAGTAAACCGTTCAGGCATTTCTGGAATGGTGGAGTTGGCGGTTCGTGTCAATGGTTCATTTATGTACAACCAGCGTTCAGATGGTTTGATTGTCTCTACACCAACTGGCTCAACTGCTTATGCTCTCTCCGCTGGAGGCCCCATTTTACATCCACGTGTTGCAGGAATCTTACTTGTTCCGATTGCACCCCATTCACTTTCGAATCGCCCAATCGTCTTACCGGAAGATAGTGTGACAATCATTGAAGTGATTGATGGTCGTGAAGTCATTGTGAACTTTGATATGCAATCCCAAACTGATTTACAAAGCGGGGACAAGATTGAAGTGCGTCAATCCAATAAAACAATTACTCTCCTACATCCTTGCAGCCATAGCGACTACAAAACTTTGCGCGAGAAGCTGCATTGGAATGAGTACCCATCGACATTCTGATGTCGCTTTCTTTGCTACGCTAATACATGCTTCACACTATCTCACTTCGTGACTTTGTCATTGTTGATCAGCTTGAGCTCGACTTTGCCAGCGGCTTTACAGTCCTGACTGGAGAAACAGGCGCGGGTAAATCGATCCTATTGGATGCTCTCAGCTTGGTCTTGGGTGAGCGCGCTGATAGCAGCCAAATTAGAGAGGGCGCCAGTCGCGCTGAAATATCAGCCCTCTTCAGAATAGACTCCGAACAAATTCAATACTTCAATCAGTGGTTGGAAGAGCAAGGCTTTCCGATTGAAGATGGAGGAGAAAGCCTTCTTCTCAAGCGAACCATTGACAGCAATGGCCGTAGCCGCGCGTTTATTAATGGCAGCGTCGCTACAGTCACACAGCTTCGTGAAGCGGGGGATCAGCTGGTAGACATACATGGTCAACATGCGCATCAACTCTTACTGAAGAGTGGTGCACAACGTGAACTACTCGATCGTCACGCAGGATTATTACCGCTTGCATCTGAAGTAGCTCAAACTTTTAAGACCTTAAGTGATTCTCGTCGCAGATTAGAACAAGCAGAAAACGCTGGTCAAGATATTGAGCGTGAGCGTGAGCGCCTAGAGTGGCAGCTAGAAGAGCTGATAGCACTTTCTCCAGTAGAGGGCGAGTGGCTCAATATTCAAAGCGAGCATACAAAACTTGCAAATGGCGCCAAAATTATTGGGGGCTGCCAAGAAGTCATCGAATCATTGAGCGAAGCAGATAGTTCAGTAGAGGTAATTCTATCTAGAGCATGCGGCAGTATCAGTGCTTTGGCAGAGCATGATCCAGTGCTCCGCAATATTAGTGAGGCCTTGGATTCTGCACAAATTCAATTAGATGAAGCCATTCATGGCCTCAATCGCTACTTGCAAAAGATTGAATTAGACCCAGCGAGACTAGAACTGGTAGAAGAGCGAATGCAAGCACTTCACGGAGCTGCACGTAAACACCGCACTGAAGTCGATGAGTTGCCCAAACTATTAGTAGAAACTCAGGAACGCTTAGACGCATTAACCGCTTCACAGAATATTGAAGCCCTTCGCGACAAGCTGAAGACTGAAGAAGCTGCTTACCAGAAAATTGCCAAGCAACTCTCACAAAAGCGCAGTAAAGCTGCAGCTGAACTGGGCAAGTTAGTGACAGATGCAATGCAAAATCTTTCTATGGCCGGCGGTCAGCTGGAGATTGCCCTCACCCCACTGAATGAAGGTGGTTCGAATGGCCTAGAACAAATTGAGTTTTTAGTCGCTGGTCATGCAGGTAGTACGCCGCGGTCTTTAGCCAAAGTAGCATCAGGCGGGGAATTAGCGCGGATTAGCTTAGCCATTAGCGTCATCACAAGTAAGGCCTCATTTACGCCCACATTGATCTTTGATGAAGTGGATGCCGGAATTGGAGGAGCTGTCGCTGAAACCGTTGGAAAGCTGTTGCATCAACTTGGCCAATCACATCAAATTTTGTGCGTCACTCATCTACCGCAAGTAGCCGCCCAAGGTAACCATCATCTCAAAGTCAGTAAATCACAAAGTGCGGATAAGACCGTCTCTCAAGTCCAGACTCTGGGCAGATCAGAGCGGGTAGAAGAGGTAGCGCGCATGCTGGGTGGCGCAACAATTACCGATACTACACGTCGTCATGCTAGGGAACTTTTGGGTCAAAGTTAAATTGACCTAAGAGTTAGATGACTCCCTAAAGACCTCTTTCCAGAGTGACACCACAGCATCTCTTGCTAAAAGCATTTCCGGATGTGCCTCAATAGAAATACGGGTCTTTTCTGCACCGTCTAAGCGTAGGCGATGTTGCAAAGCCCTGAGAGAACGATATGCATTACCCACTGCATGTGCGGCTTTTGCGGGAATCAAGCCTAACTCCCCTGCAATACGCAGTAAAGCAATATTGCCTAAGTTGCCAATTAATTGGGGATATTGGTGCGAATAAGCCAGCACTAAAAACTGTACTATAAATTCGATATCGACCATGCCACCAGCATCATGTTTTAAGTCAAATTCCCCGCTTATATTCGGATGACCTGCATGGACCTTGTGTCGCATTTCTAGAATTTCATTGCGCAACTGATCAACATGACGCTGCTGACTTAAGACCTCAGCCCGAACATCATCAAACACTAAGCCTACTTCGATATTGCCAGCCGAGTAACGCGCCCTAGTTAGGGCCTGATGCTCCCATACCCATGCAGCGTTATCACCTTCACGCAGCTGATACCTTCTAAATGCCTCGCTATTGGTTACTAAAAATCCAGCTGAACCATTAGGGCGTAAGCGCGTATCAATTTCAAATAGGCTCCCTGTAGAAGTAAAGGCAGTTAACCAATTAATCATGCGCTTGGCTAAAAGTCCATACACCTCACTAGCAGCATAATCTGTCTCATCTGCTTGATATAAAAATACCAAATCCAAATCGGAGGCATAACCTAACTCTTTGCCACCTAACTTCCCATAAGAAATAATGGCAAATGGTGGGTTGCTACTTTTAGGTAAATTAAATTTTTCTGCAACACTGGGCCAGACCCGCTCAAAAGTGATTTGCAAAATAAGATCGGCCAATGCAGAAAGATGATCACTAACCTTTTCTACGGAAAGCGCCTGTTTAACGCCAATCCCCAAGTCTGCTAATAGGGTAATGAAGGTTTCGGTGTGATGCGTCACCCGCAAAATATCCATTGCCTGCTCTGAACCATCTCCATCAGCCATGACATCATCAAGTTGCAGATGAAGATTGGCTTTTACTTCTCGCCAATATTCATCTGGGTTTTCAATCAGTAACTCCTCAGTTCTAGAATTCAGAAGATGATCTAATAAATGAGGGTGCCGAGTAAGATAATGAGCACCCCACTGAGAAGATTTCAATAGAGCCAGTACATTTGATAAAGCCTTAGGGTATTCAGCCAATATAGAGAGGTAAGCACTCCGGCGCGCAATCGCTTCTAGTAAATCAAAAAAGCGTAATAAAGTCATATCAGCGTGCACGAGCGAAGCATCATCATCTTGAATACTTTGAGCGGCTTGG
>CAJARE010000123.1 GCA_903944255.1 uncultured beta proteobacterium | reverse complement strand
TCCATTTAAGTCAGCATGCTCATCAATAATAGCGAGCACATTGCCTGCGCCCACGCCAAATGCAGGAGTTCCAGAACTATAGGCAGCACGAATATTGGCTTGTGAGCCAGTGGCCACTACTAAATCCGCTAAACGCATTAATTCATTGGTGGAATCTTTGGTAATCGGAAATGGCAGCATCTGCACTAAATCACGAGGCGCATTTACTAAATCCAATTGCTGATGAACAAACTCCAACAAACGTGCACACGTTGAATGACCTTTTGGAGATGGCGCAACCACAACTGCGTTACGACACTTCAATGCATTCAGAATTTTATTAATTGGTGTTGCACCTGGATTGGTTGAGGGTGTAATGGCGGCCACAACCCCCACTGGACGAGCATACTCAGTAAGGCCCGTCTTCAAATCTTCAGAGATAACTCCTACCGTTTTAGCAGCATTTAGATCACGAATAAGTCCAAGAGTTTTTCTAAAATTCTTCTTAAACTTATCAGCAACATCACCAAGACCAGTATCTTTCACTGCAAGCTCAGCTAACTCTTGATTGCGCTTTGGCTCTAAGATGGCCCAAGCCACAGCCTCAACCAATAAGTTAACTTGTGCTTGCGTATATTGCTCATACTTTTGTTGAGCTACGCGCCCTCGCTCAACAATACTCTCTACTGGTGTCATATCTTTACTTTGTTAATATTTTCAATTGATTAAATCGTTTTTACTCGACCTTGATAGCCGCATCTTTGGTCACTTTCTTCCACTTCACAATCTCATTCTTGACGATTGCTCCAAGCTGCGCAGGCGTACTGCCCACTGCCTCAGCACCTTGAGCTAATAATTTTTCTTTCACTGCTGGTTCCGCTAGCGCCTTAACAGTCGCTTTATAAAGCGTATCGATAACAGGCTGTGGTGTTTTGGCAGGAACAAACATCGCATACCAAGAATCAACTTCATAATCCTTGAACCCTAACTCAGCCATTGTGGGCACATCAGGAAAAACGGGGGAGCGTTTCACGGTAGATACTGCTAGTGCGCGCAACTTACCCGTCTTGACATAATTTGCTGCCGCTGGAATCGAAACCCAAAGTAGTGGAACTTGGCCAGCCATCACGTCGGTAACAGCAGGACCACCGCCACGATAAGGAATATGGGTCATGGACACACCTGCATAACCAGCCATCATCGCACCAGCTAAATGCCCTGGCGATCCATTGCCTACAGATGCGTAAGAAATAGAATCAGGCTTTGCCTTAGCCATATCAATGACATCTTTTACCGTCTTGGCTGGAAAATCAGGATTGGCGACTAATATCTGCGGTAATGAGGCCACCAATGAAACTGGTAAGAAATCTTTTTCAGTATCAAAAGCCAGTTTTGGATAGATGGCAGGATTAATAGTATGGGAAGACAGTGTAAATAAGACTGTGTAACCATCTGCGGCAGATTTTGAAACAATATCCGTTCCAATAGAGCCACCTGCTCCACCACGATTATCAATAATGATTTGTTGACCTAAGGCCTGACCCAAAGGCTCTTGCATGATGCGTGCTATCACGTCAGTTCCACCGCCAGGGGGGTAAGGCACAACAAATTTAATCGGCTTATTGGGCCAAGATTGGGCGCCCGCTACTTGAGCAAAACTCAATAAGCTCAAGGCTACTGATATAACAGTGACCACCAGATTGCTTCTACGCATACCTTATCTCCTGTTTTAAATAGACTTCATGGGCTTATATTAGCCCTGATTAAGAATTACAGATACCACAACTAATCTTACCTAACGGAACAAGTTGTTTCGTATAAGTAAAAATACTAACATTTTGTCTGGATATTGCAAATTTGTTCTATTAGAATGAACAAAATGACACAATTCTTGAGATTTTCTACTTATGCTTGAAATTGACAATCACGAACCCTTAGATATCAGCAAAAAAGATCACTCCGGTGAAAATTCATCGATGCTCAAAGGGGTAGTCATACTAGAGGCCCTAGCAGCACTAAAACAGCCCGCCAGCTTAGCGCAACTGATGCAAATTACTGGAATGCCAAAAGCATCCCTACATCGCACCCTAGCCATTTTTGAAGAAGCAGGACTGGTTGCAAGAGAGCCCGGTGGTAGAACATATGCTCCGGGCAATCGTCTATCTAGTCTGGCCATCGCCACTTTGACCCACGATACCGTCTCTGCCATTCGACACAGCATCTTAAGAAAATTAGTTGCCGATCTGGGTGAGACGTGTAATTTGGCTGTACTGAAACGTGGTGAACTATTTTATTTAGATCGTGTTGAGGCCAATTGGGCATTACGCTTGCATCTTCCCCCGGGCACCGTTCTCCCTCCGCATTGCAGTGCTAGCGGCAAGTTATTACTGGCATTTAAAACTCCCGAGGAGCGTGCCAGGCTCCTAGAAAATTTGCCACTTGAGAAATTTACTCACAGAACAATTACTGATCTCGATCTGCTTGAGTCTGAGCTCGAGCGCATCGTCAGTACTGGATATGCCATTGATAATGAAGAATATGTTCTTGGCGTTTCATGCGTTGCAGTGCCGGTAAGAGATGCAGAAGGTGAGGTAGTGGCAGCCATTGCTGTCCATGCAGCGACCGCAAGACTACCGCTAAATCAAGCCATGGAGCATATTCCAATGCTGAAAGAGGCTTCTGCACGCATCTCCCAAACCTTATCCTGATTCCATCTCAGCACGGTAACCACCAAGGCATACCTCATGGACCAATATCCCTTATTAGAAAAAATGATTGAAGGGGCTAAAAGTAAGCTCCCTTTAGGAGTCGTTTATCCACTCAGCGTGCCTGCTCTTGAAACCGTCTTTGAGTTAGTTAAAAAAGAGTTGTGTACTCCAATCTTAATTGGACCTAAAGACCTCATTTTGGAATTAGCAGGGAAGGAAAAACTCTCTTTGGATGGGATTGAAATAATCAATACCCCG
>CAJARE010000122.1 GCA_903944255.1 uncultured beta proteobacterium | reverse complement strand
ATCTGGGGGCAACCAACTTTTAATTAAACCGGTAGCCATATCGATGGCTGGGCGGGTAATCGCTTTTTGCCATGCGACACTTTGAGGTATTGGAGTTAATGCTGCCAAGGTAGCCAGAACTACCACAATCAATCCGCCACGCATTAAACCAAAAATTAATCCCAAGAAACGATCCGTCAAACTTAAGCCTGCAGACAGAATGATCTTTTGTATTACCCCGCCAAACAACCCACAAGCAATCAAGGTCAAGATAAATAGAATGAGGAAGCTAATTCCTAGACTCAATAGTTCGTCTAAATGAAATGTTGAGAGCCACTCTGTAGATAGATAATAGCTATAGTGATAAGCAACCCAAGCCGCTACAAGCCAAGAAGCTAATGCAAGCACTTCTTTAAATAAGCCGCGCGATATTCCAATTAAAGCGGATACAAGCAGAACTACTAGGGTGAAATAATCCACCGGTGTAAATTTGAGGGTGGATAAGTATTCCATTACTGTTTACCAGTTTCGACAAGTCTTGGAGTAAGACCCATCGCCTTAATTTTTTTCTCAGCTGCTTCCGCCTCATCTTTATCGGTATAAGGACCGGCACGGAGCACATATAACTTTGTACCATCCGGGCCGTTTTTATTTAAAACATAATTTGGAATTTTTTGCTCTTTTAGCTTAGCAATCCATCCTTTGGCTCGCTCTTCAGAAGCAAAAGCACCTATTTGAATAACAAACTTTCCAGATCCATTGGCCGCTGGGACTGCAGTTGAAATGCCAGGAGCACCAACTACCTCTTCTCCAGAAGCCAAGCCTAGGGCGCTAGATTTAGGTGGGGCTGAATTGACAGGCTTTGATTCAATCTTCGCCTCTGTCTTTACTTCCGCTTTAGCTTCTGACTTGGGTTCAGCTTTTGATTCAGAAACACCTTGCTTGGTAGATGGCTCAGGGGGAGTATCAGTCTTTGGATTCTCACTCGACTTAGAAATGACCGAAGGAGTTGGCAAACTTGTAACAATATTGACAGCAATATCGTTTGTGACAGCTTTAGGTTTGTTATCTAAGATACGAGGCAAACCAACCACCGCAATGAGCACTAAAACAGCAGCGCCAATCAGGCGGTGACGAGCACGTTGTTGCTCCGGGTCCTCAGTTAAGGCTAATTCTTCAGCTTCTGCTGCACGTTGAAAACTGCGGGGTGCTGGTTTATTGGCGGTACGCCGACCCCTCAATGAACCTAGATCAAGGTCATTAGCCTGTGTTTTTCGCTTAAAAAGCTTCGGTAAACGAATCATGGATCAATGCGCCTGGTTGTTTCGATAAGCCATTACGCCTGCAACAGTATAGAAGGATCCGAAGGACACAATTCTATCACCCTCACCAGCTTGAGATAGCGCTTTTTGATAGGCTGCAGCAGGTGTGGAAAAGCATTCAATTCCGCCATCTGCCCCATTTTTAGGCTTAACGCCCAGTTGCTCAAGCTTCTGAGCTAGATCTTTGGCACTGGCGGCCCGTTTTGTCGGTAAATCGGTACAAAACCAGAAATCGACAATTTCCAATAGGGGTTTGATGACCCCCTCAATATCTTTATCAGCCATAGCACCAAAAACAGCATAGGTATATGGGTGGTACCCCATTCTCTCGAGACTTTGACCTAAGGTAGCAGCAGCATGCGGATTATGGGCTACATCAAGCACTACTGTAGGTTGCCCTGGTAAGACTTGAAACCGCCCCGGTAATTGGACTAATGCAAAGCCATTGCGTATATCTTGCGCGCTCACTGGCAAGCGTTCATGCAAAGCCATTAAAGCGGCAATCACGGCAGAGGCATTTAAGATTTGATTGGCGCCCCGCAGAGCCGGGTAACCAAGGCCACTGAAACGCTTTTGACGACCGGCCCAACCCCATTGCTGTTTATCACCTTGAAAATTGTAATCACGACCCTGTAACCATAGATCGCAACCTAATTGTTCAGCATGATCTATCAAAGTTTGGGGTGGAATTGGATCCCCGCAAACCGCAATACGTCCGGGGCGAAATATACCTGCCTTTTCAAATGCAATCAGCTCTCGGGTCCCGCCTAAAAAATCTGCATGATCAATATCAATACTAGTCACAATAGCGCAGTCAGCATCAATAATATTAACGGCATCCAAACGTCCGCCCATACCAACCTCTAACACCACAACATCTAAATGTGACTCAGAAAATAAATGCATGATAGCTAAGGTGGTGAATTCAAAATACGTTAGGGTTGGTGCATCTACCAAGCTCACTCTAGCATTCTCTACTGCAGCAAAATGTTTTAGCAAAAGATCATCGTTTACATCATTACCATTAATACGGGCGCGTTCATTAAATTTAAGTAAATGTGGTGAGGTGTGGCAACCCACTCTATAACCAGACGCTAATAAAATACTCTCGAGATAAGCGCAAGTAGAACCTTTTCCATTGGTACCTGCTACCGTAATCACTGGACAGTCGAAATGTAAATCAAGAGCGGCTTTAACGCGATTAATGCGCTCTAAACCCATATCGATTCCGACCGGGTGTGCAGACTCAAGGTGGCTTAGCCAGGCCTCAAGGCTAGAAAATAAAATGGGGGGTTGGTGTGTTGTAGTCAAGCGCTTAAACAGCTGCGCTACCCGCGATCGCAGGCTCTGGATGTTTTTGCAACAAGGCTAATAAGCGAGCAATTTCAGCGCGCATCTGACGGCGATCAACAATCATATCGATCCCACCCTTTTGCATCAAAAACTCAGATCGTTGAAAACCTTCAGGCAATTTTTCACGAACCGTCTGCTCAATCACACGTGGACCTGCAAAACCGATCAAAGCCTTTGGCTCCGCCATCACCACATCGCCCATAAAAGCAAAGCTTGCTGAAATACCGCCCATGGTTGGGTCCGTCAGGACGCTAATGTAAGGCAAGCCTTTTTTTGACAATAGAGTCAACATCGAGTTTGTTTTTGCCATCTGAAATAGTGATAGCAGTGACTCCTGCATCCGCGCACCACCAGTAGCAGTAATGCAGATAAAGGGGCATTTCTTATGGATCGCTTCTTGTACTCCGCGAGAGAAACGCTCACCAACTACAGAGCCCATTGAGCCACCCATATATTGAAACTCAAAACAAGCCGTTACAACAGGATTACCTTCAATTTTTCCACCCATCGCAATCAATGCCTCAGACTCACCTGAAGCGTCATTCGCCTCTTTAATACGATCGGGATATTTCTTTGAATCTTTAAACTTCAATGGATCAGTTGGATAAATATCGGCACCGATTTCATAACGCCCTTTTTCATCCAAAAGACTATCTAAACGTTGTCGAGCACCAATACGCATATGGTGACTACACTTTGGACAAACAGAAAGATTGGCCTCAAGATCAGTGCTATAGAGAACGGTTGCACAATCTGGACACTTTACCCACAATCCCTCTGGAACCGATTTACGGTTAACCGGATCGGTATGTTGAATTTGGGGTGGGAGTAACTTATCAATCCAGCTCATGAGTATTTAGCTATCTAAGGCGTCGCGAATTTCACGAATAAAGGTTTCCAGTGATTGTACCGCCTGACCTGGGGGCGCATCCTCTAAGATGCGAATGATTCTACTGCCAATTACCACCGCATCAGCGCTAGTAGATACGGCTTTAGCGCTGGCTGCATCACTAATACCAAACCCTACTGCGATGGGAATCGGGGTTTCTTCCCGAATTTTAGGGATGATACTGGCAACATCTTGAGTATTAAGATGAGATGCGCCAGTTACTCCACGCATGGAGACGTAGTAAATATAACCAGAAGCAATTTTGGCAGCCTCTTTAATACGCTCATGTGAGGAAGTGGGCGCCAACAAAAAAATGGGGTCAATACCTGCAACCCGCATCCGTCCAGCGAAGTCAACGCATTCTTCTGGTGGGTAGTCGACTACTAGTACACCATCAACACCAGCTGCCTTTGCTTCAGCAGCAAATCGCTCGGTACCCATTTGCTCTACAGGATTAGCATAACCCATCAAAACAACCGGAGTGATCGTATCTTTTTTACGAAACTCCTTCACCATCTCCAAGCAGCTATGCAAAGTAACGCCCTTAGATAATGCTCGCTCAGACGATCTCTGAATCACTGGGCCATCGGCCATGGGGTCAGAAAATGGTACGCCCAACTCGATCACATTTGAGCCACCGCGCACTAATGCATGCATCAACTCAACCGTCAATTGAGGATCCGGATCACCAGCAGTAATAAAGGGAATCAGCCCTTTTTTTCCAGAGGCCTTTAACTCTTGAAAGAGTGCGGTAATTTTTGACATAAAGTTTTCTTGTTATTCTATTTTTTTCTGATGATGCTGTTCTATTACTAACCTTCTGAGCCTGTAGCCATGGCAACTGTATGCATATCCTTATCCCCACGACCAGATAAATTCACTAAGATAGTTTTATCTTTCGGTAATGTCTTGGCAAGCTTGCAAGCATAAGCAATGGCATGAGAAGACTCTAAGGCTGGAATAATGCCTTCAATTTGACAGCAATCGTGAAAAGCTTTCAGCGCTTCTTCATCGGTAATAGCAACATAGTCAGCTCGTCCTGAATCTTTTAACCATGCATGCTCTGGACCCACTCCCGGGTAATCCATCCCTGCGGATACAGAATGCGTTTCAGAAATTTGACCATTCTCATCCTGCAATAAATAAGTGCGGTTACCATGCAGTACACCTGGCTTTCCAACGCACAATGCTGCTGAGTGCAATCCACTACCCAGTCCATGTCCTGCTGCCTCAACACCAACCAGCTTGACCTCTGGGAAGTCAATATAAGGATAGAAGATACCCATTGCATTAGAGCCACCACCCACACAAGCCATTACATAATCTGGTTGACGACCTATCATTTCAGGCATCTGTACTTTGCACTCTTCACCAATCACACTCTGAAAATCTCGCACCATCATGGGATAAGGATGAGGTCCTGCAACAGTACCAATAATATAAAAAGTGTTTTCAACATTGGTTACCCAATCACGCATCGCCTCATTAAGTGCATCTTTTAAAGTTTTAGTACCGGATTCAACGGGTACTACTTTAGCGCCTAGCAACTTCATGCGAAAAACGTTTTGAGCCTGACGTGCGACGTCCACTGAACCTTGATATACCGTGCAATCTAAACCAAAGCGAGCACAAATAGTTGCTGTTGCAACGCCATGCTGACCTGCTCCTGTTTCTGCAATGATGCGAGGCTTACCCATACGCTTGGCAAGCATTGCTTGGCCAATGACGTTATTGATCTTGTGAGCACCAGTATGATTTAAATCTTCACGCTTCAAATAAATCTGTGCGCCACCGAGCATTTCACTCCAGCGCTTAGCATGATAGACGGGAGAAGGCCTACCTACAAAATGCTTTAGTTCGTAATGAAACTCTTCAACGAACTCTGGATCATGTTGATACTTTGCATAAGCTTCTTTTAATTCATCTAGCGCATACATCAAGGTCTCAGAAACAAACACTCCACCATATGGACCAAAGTGTCCTCGTGAATCTGGCTTATCGTACATAGCAACCTCTTTTGATTTATTTACAGCAAATTATTGGGATGATGATTTCGTATCTGCCGCTCGCACTGCTTTTACAAACTCAGTCATGAGCACAGGATCCTTGACACCCCTGCTAATTTCTACGCCACTAGAGACGTCAACTGCGCAGGGATGCAGGCGTGCAATTGCCTCGCCCACGTTGTGCGTGTTCAATCCACCACTCAAAACGACCCGATGCGCGTTTTCGCTTACCCATGTCTGTGGAATTCCTTGCCAATCAAAAGGAACGCCTCCCCCACCGTAACCCTCAACTAAGGCATCGAGCAGAAAAGCGTTTGCATCCCTGTATTGTAAGGAAAAATCGTCATAAGCGAACTGGGCCCCTACTCGAGCGGCCTTCATCCAGAGCTCTCCAGATGCTAGCTCCTGACAGCGTTGCGGGGTCTCATCACCATGAAACTGCCATAAAGTAATGGGCGCAACCGCCTTAATGGCAGCAAATTGCGCATCTGTAGCATTGACCAATAGCCCTACAGCATCTATACCGGTAGGAAGCCTAGCAATCAGCTGGGCAGCAATCTGTGAGGTCACAGCCCGCGGGCTGGGGGGATAAAACACAAATCCTACCGCATCAACGCCTGCAGCAACAGCTGCATCGATATCTGCTGGAGTTCGTAATCCACAGATTTTGACCCGAGTATGGCCTGGTGAAAGAGTGAGTAAGCCCATAAATGAATAATAAGGCCTGAAGCTCGATTACGCCCCAGTCAACTCCGTCGGCAACCAAGAGTTTTGAAGCCATGGACCTGGAATACGAAATTCTTCTGGGTAGGCAATTTTGGCCAAATAAAGACCATCTGCCATAAATGTAGGCGCTGCCATGTTTCTATCCTTTGCCGCTAAGACCTCGCCCATCCACTCTGGAGGTCTTTTGCCTGTGCCAATCAATAAAAAACTGCCAACGATATTACGTACCATGTGGTGCAAAAAAGCATTACCTCGAATACGGAAATACAGCCAAGGCTCTTGGGAAAGAATCTCGATTGAATAGATTGTTTTGACTGGGGTTTTGCTTTGACATTCCGAAGCACGAAAGGAAGTGAAATCATGTTCACCAATCAAATAGTGTGTCGCTGCGCTTAAAGCCTCAACATCAAACCAGCTCTGGGGAGGCAAAAGTAGATAACCCGCTCGAGAATCGACCATCGGTGAACGACAAGGACCAGCATGCAACGCATATATATAAGTGCGTTCATATGCAGAAAAACGCGCGCTAAATTCTTCTGGAACTGGTTTGGCCCAATTGACCACAATCGATTTTGGCAAAAAGGAATTAATGCCTCTCACCCAAGAAAAGTCCTCACGCTCTACTGGCGTATCAAAATGCACTACTTGACCGAGGGCATGAACTCCAGCATCTGTTCGTCCAGCAGTAATGGTTTGTATCGGCAATGCTAAGTTCGATTTGTCTCCAACAAAAGCTGTAATGGCTCTCTCCAGGACATCTTGAACGGTATCGCCATTGAGTTGTGATTGCCAGCCAGAGTAAGGGCTACCATCGTATTGAAGACCTAGGGCGATACGCATCAAGAAATACCTCAGACCTTACGCTGAGTCAGTTCCGATAGCAATCCTTGTGCCTCAATCGTGATCGCTGGGTCAACAGAATTACTCACACGTAAAATTTCTTCAAGGGATTTCTTGGCGGCTGAAAAATCTTCGATAGTAATGTAGGCCCGGGCGAGATTTAACTTAACCCTCAAGGCGTCAAGGAGTGGGTTTGATACCTGCTCTGGCTGTATTAAAGCTGCATTAACGGCCGGCTTCGACAAGTCAAGATCGATGCTGGCCAATATTGCTTTAGCGCGCTCTGGCATTCCCTGCGGGACATTTGGCTCTTTTCTTTCTGGAGTGCGTGATGACTCCATAAAATCCAACTTCTCTGAACGACGGGCATTACGAGCGAGTGCCCAAAGTACTAAACCGATCAATACCATTAGACCGATTGCTAAAATGGCAGGGCCAAATCCACCCAGTCCAAAGTTGTTTTCAACTGCTTTCTTTTCTTTCGTTTTATCCAGCAGAAGCTGTAAGTCTGCAATATTCTTTTCTAATTCAGCTACTCGTGATTTAGCTTGGTCAAGCGCTTTTTCTTGCGCAACCAATTCCTCGGAGAAGCGTTTTTCTTCGTCGCCACTATCAGCACTAGACCCAATCTTCAGACGATCTTTTTGGAGCGCTTCATCGGTGGTGGAAGTGCTGGCTTTTGAACTGGCATCTGCCTTTGCTTCGCCTGTCTTAGCCTCACGCCATTGCTCATTTGCCTCAGCTACAAACTGATTTGCTTCAGCAGGACTGATTGAGCGCAGCAAAGCTTGACTTGGCTTGTTCAACTCAGCCCCAGCAGCTAAGCGATTAATGCTACCGCTTGCAAAAGCATCTGGATTTGCTTTAAACAATGCCATCATTGTTTGATCTAGGGTAGCGCCATCGAGTTGAGGCGCCATCAATGCAGCAATTTCAGAAAGAGTTTGTCCAGGTTTAACCAGTATTTTCTGAACATCGCCTAATAGCAAGGTATACGTTTTTGTCAGCCTACCACTCGACCAATTCAGATTAATGAGCAAATCTAAAAAGGGGTCATCGCTAATAGGCACTGGATTGACTGTCTCCACCAGAACCATTAATCGCTCTTGACGATTGCGATAGACCATCACCTGGGGATTGAGCTCTAATATTTTTTGTGAAATCCCTAAGCGCTCAAACACCTCCTTTTGGGGCAACGCTGCTTTTAGGCTAGATAGAGCAGCCTCTTCATCTGCACCAAGCCGAATCGGAATTTCAACGCGTAGTGGCTCACCTGAACGAGAAAGGAGCTGTGGTGAACCTAAAGAAAGTGCCCAAGCTGAGCAAGACCCACTTAGCCAAACAAAGCAAAGTACCTTTATAACGCTCAGTTGACTTGGACGTGACATTAATGTTCAAGCAAAATTCTGAGCATACGACGTAAGGGCTCTGCAGCACCCCACAAGAGTTGATCGCCAACAGTAAAGGCGCCTAAATATTCAGGGCCCATTGCCAATTTATGCAAACGTCCAATAGGCACCCTCAAAGTGCCGCTGACTGCGGCTGGAGATAAATCACGCTCAGTAGCCTCACGATCATTAGGAACTACTTTGACCCACTGATTGTCATTAGCAAGAATGGCTTCAATTTCTTTTAAAGGGACATCCTTTTTGAGCTTGACTGTTAAACCTTGAGAGTGACAGCGCATTGCACCAACGCGGACACATAAACCATCAATCGGAATACTTCCTGGAGAGCGGAATGCAGAATGGCCGAGGAGCTTATTGAACTCTGATCCGCCCTTCCACTCTTCTTTAGTTTGACCATGCTCTACGGGAACATCAATCCAAGGAATTAAGCTACCAGCTAAGGCTGTATTACGAAAATTCTTCTTCGGAAAATCAGAAGACCGTAATGCCTCAGTCACCTTGCGATCAATATCCAAAATCCAAGAAGATGGATCCGCCAACTCAGTTGCCACACTATCATGCAAGGCACCCATTTGCAGGAGTAATTCACGCATATTTTGGGCGCCAGCACCCGATGCAGCTTGGTAAGTCATCGCGCTGATCCATTCCACCATGTCCGCTTTTACTAAGCCGCCCATTGCCATCATCATCAAGCTCACAGTGCAATTAGCGCCGATCCAATTCTTTCCACCTGCAGACAAAGCTTTATCAATCACAGGGCGGTTTATTGGGTCTAAGACTAATATCGCATCATCCTTCATGCGCAATGCACTAGCAGCATCAATCCAATGCCCACTCCAACCTGCAGCGCGCAGTTTTGGGAAAATTTCATTGGTGTAATCGCCACCTTGACACGTCAAAATAATATCGCAACGCGACAAGGCCTTAATATCATTGGCATCTTGTAATGTAGCTTCGCTCTTGGTCACTTTTTGACCATTTAACAAGGGCACCTCTCCACCTACCTGACTAGTACTAAAAAATACGGGCTCGATGAGGTCAAAATCTTTTTCAGCTAGCATTCTTTCCATTAGCACGCTACCTACCATGCCACGCCAGCCAACCAAACCTACTAAAGGAGTTTTTGTATTTGCCATAATGATTAACTATCTATTAAATATGATCTCAATATTTACTAAGGTGCTTAATACCTACGAAAGGGCTGCCACTACGGCGTCGCCCATTTGAACAGTAGACACTTTTTTGGTTCCGTCGGTATAAATATCAGCAGTTCGTAAGCCTTGTGCCAATACTTTCTGGACAGCCTTTTCTATCCGATCTGCATCCGCAGGCATTCCTAAGGAATAACGCAACATCATCGCAGCAGACAAAATGGTGGCCAATGGATTAGCTATGCCCTTGCCAGCAATATCTGGTGCAGATCCATGGCTTGGCTCATATAGACCTTTATTGTTCTTATCTAAAGATGCTGAAGGCAGCATCCCAATAGAGCCTGTCAACATAGCAGCTTCATCAGAAAGAATGTCACCAAAAAGATTGCCGGTCACTACTACATCAAATGCTTTTGGCGCTTTAACCAATTGCATTGCTGCATTATCGACATACATATGCGATAACTCCACATCTGGATAATCTTTCGCAACCTGAATCATGACTTCGCGCCATAGCTGTGAGGTCTCTAGTACGTTGGCCTTATCAACGCTACAAACCTTCTTGTCACGCTTACGTGCTGCTTCAAATGCCACTCGTCCAATACGCTCTACTTCGGGCTCACTGTAATGCATGGTGTCAAAGCACTCACGTGCGCCTTTAAATAATGGCAACTCTGAACTACGACTACCACGAGGTTGGCCAAAATAAATATCGCCATTGAGCTCGCGCACAATCAAAATATCTAGACCACCAATAATCTCAGGCTTCAAACTAGATGCTGATGTTAATTCTGGATAGCAAATCGCTGGTCTAAAGTTTGCAAAGAGTTCTAAGTGTTTACGCAAACCTAAAATGGCTTGCTCTGGACGATGCTCACGTGGAAGGGTGTCATATTTCCAGTCACCTACAGCGCCAAACAAAATCGCATCTGCTTTTTTGGCTAACTCTAAAGTTGTCGGCGGCAATGGGTGGCCTGAGATATCAAAAGCGGCGCCACCGACTGGGGCTTCTTCCATATCAAACTTTGGACCGAGTACTTTTAGTACGCGAACGGCTTGAGCAACGATTTCCGGGCCGATTCCGTCGCCCGGTAGAACTGCAATTTTCATGAAAGGCCCTTAACTCTACAAAATTACGGCAATTGAGTTGTCAGCCAAGGCATTTTTAGGATGCGCTCAGCTTCATAAGCCTTGATTTTATCTGCATGGCGCAGAGTTAAGCCAATATCGTCCAAGCCATTGACTAGGCAGTACTTTCTAAAGGGGGCGACCTCAAAGCTATAGGCTGTCCCATCAGGGGCAAGCACCTGCTGAGCCTCTAGGTCAATTGTGAGCTGATATCCATTAAAAGCGATTGTTTCATTAAAAAGGTGATCTACCTGCTGCTCTGTCAACACAATTGGTAACAGGCCATTTTTAAAGCAGTTATTGAAAAAGATATCTGCAAAGCTAGGGGCAATAATGGCTCTGAAACCGAATTGATCCAGCGCCCAAGGAGCGTGCTCACGAGAACTACCGCAACCAAAATTCTTACGCGCTAGCAAGATACCGGCGCCCTTATAGCGTGCTTGGTTCAGAATAAAGTCGGGATTAAGGGGTCTAGTGCTGCACTCTTGGCCTGGTTCACCATGATCAAGATAACGCCATTCGTCAAAAAGATTTTGACCAAAGCCAGTTTTCTTAATCGACTTTAAAAATTGCTTAGGAATGATTGCGTCAGTATCGACGTTCTCGCGGTTAAGCGGAGCGACTAAACCTTTATAAACCGTAAATTTTTCCATAATGCTTTAACTCTTAATGAACGCTATTGATTTACTTCACAGGGGTGACAACGACATCCTTACCCTGAGTTTGAGAATCAGGTGGAGCTTGTTTTTTTGGGGTAGAACTCGAGCCACCCATGGCTTTACCCATGGTTTGCAAATCTTTGCCCATGCCTTCCATAGTGCTATTGCAAGCCGAAATGACTAAGCCCACAAATCCAACTAGAGCTAAACGAGTAATTAAGGAAATACTAGGAAATTTGCGCACAGTAATACCCCTATGAAATTTTTCGTACATCGACAAAATGACCTTCAATCGCAGCAGCAGCTGCCATTGCTGGGCTCACTAAATGAGTTCTACCACCATTACCCTGACGCCCTTCAAAATTTCGATTCGAAGTAGACGCACAACGCTCTCCTGGCTCTAAGCGATCAGCATTCATTGCCAAGCACATGGAGCATCCAGGCTCACGCCACTCAAAACCAGCAGCTTTAAAAATTCGATCTAAACCTTCACGTTCTGCCTGAGCTTTTACCAAGCCAGAGCCAGGAACAACCAGAGCCAACTTGACATTAGCAGCCACTTTTTTACCAAGGCGATCAACCACCTTTGCAGCAGCACGAATATCTTCAATCCGACTATTAGTACAAGATCCAATAAAAACTTTATCGATTGCGATACTGCTAAGTGGAGTATTTGGAATCAGGTTCATATACTCCAAGGCGCGTTCCATAGCAGATCGCTTATTCGGATCTCGCTCTTTTTCAGGATCAGGTACTCGATCACTAATTGAAAGCACCATTTCT
>CAJARE010000121.1 GCA_903944255.1 uncultured beta proteobacterium | reverse complement strand
TCCTGTTAGTCAAAAATATTTGCAAAGACTACTGAATAAGGCTCGAAAAAATAATAATCGAGGTCTTATTGGGAAAATAACAGAAGTAACTTCTATGGGAATGCGCCTAATTGAACAGCCGCCACTCATTGAGCACCTAACACTCTCTGCCCATGGAGAAAATATAGCGAAGCTTACTGATCAAGGCCTAAGCTCTTACATCGAGTCTTTAGCAGAAGATCGTAAGGATTTATTTTTACGCTATAAAGGGATTGATTCCGCACGTAAAGTTGCAGGTATTGGCAGTGTGGGCACCTCTTGTTGGGTTTTGTACTTTGAGGGTCGCGATGTGAGTGACCCACTTTTTCTGCAAACAAAACAGGCACAAAAATCTGTGCTCGCGCCCTTTTTTCCAGAGACGCGTTTTGCATCAGAAGGAGAGCGTGTTGTGCGAGGACAATCCTTAATTCAAGGCGCTCCAGATCTTTTCTTGGGTTACGGAAAGACTGCTGAGCTAGAGTTCTATATCCGGCAATTGCGGGATATGAAAGGTGGTATCTCAGTAGGTGGTGATGGCATCAATAGCAAAGTATTTCCTGATTTTGCGAAGTTGTTTGGGTGGGCCTTAGCCAATGCCCATGCTCGATCAGGTGACCCCGCTGTTCTAGCAGGCTATTGTGGAAAATCCGAAGCACTTGATGATGCTCTTGTAGAGTTCTCTATCGCCTACAGCAAGCAAAATGAAGTCGACTACCACATCTTTTTAAAGGCCATCCAATCAGGCAAGATTAGTTGCGCCTCAGAAAACTTTTAAATTAAACTATATTTAGCAATGCTTGTCAGTATCCTCAGGATAAAAGCCCGCCTACCAAGCCCATGGTAAGGCCCAAGAGGGTCACATTAAAAACAAAAGATAAAAGACTATGTACCGTAACCAAGTTTCTAATTTTTGGCTCAACGATAACAATATCTGCAGTCTGAAAAGTCATACCAATAACTACTGAAAAATGGAAAAAGTCAGAGTAAGCTGGGTATTTATTACCCACAAAGATTAAGGGCGTAAAGCCCGGGCCCTCTTTTAAATTAGCATAATAAACATGAGCGTAATGTAAAGCATATGCTGTATGTAAAACCATCCACGAAAGAGAAAAGGTTACTCCCGTCATTAATATCCCAAGGACTCGTTCTTTCAATGGGATTTCATCTGTACCTCCTACATGAATAAAAATAGCTGCCAAACTTACTACACTCGCTAATATAGAAATAATATAGATAAGCACCTGTCCGTCGTCTTCATGGGCACTCAAATGAGATAGTTTTTTTCTATTAAAGTACGACATCATAAAAAAAACTAAGATTAGATATGTTGCTGAGGCTGCGCTCCAAGCCATCAAAAAACGAGTTGAGAAATAATGGCCTTCAAGAAGGAGGAATGTAATAGCGCCCACAATGACGGCATATAAAAGCCTAGGCTTTGCCTTCATTAATAACCAGCGAAACTTTGTCAACTTATATTCCATCAGGATCCCAATTAAACTCTTTTTGAATTACATTTCTAAGCCTAGAATGCCTATCATATCGATATAGGTCAAATAATTTATGAGCTCAATTATCTAAACCTTGGCTAAGCCGCTTACATCCTTCTTGACACTCATCTCTAGGGACTGATAAAGGCCTCTTAGTTGCTGCAAATAGATAACCGCATACCGCATGCAAAACAAGACAGATATTCTCAAAAGTCTTTATTACCGCATTAAAACAATTTAATATCTTTCAATCAGTTGATCACGAGTTTGAAAATGAAGTTTCGATGTACTGATCTAGCCTCACCCACCAAAAATAAAGCACTTGAATGCGTGTTAAGCAGCCATTTCTTTTGCAGCAGTAAATTAATGCTCTGCTTTATTGAGGGCAGAAAAAGTATCTTTGATTAATTCTGCTTGTAAGTACTCAGTAGAGTGCGGTAAATCTAGAGTAAGTTGATCAATAGACTGCAACCATAAGGTCCCAGATTCAATCGCACAACCTAAAAGATGGCCTCCATGGAGTTTATCCTCACTCAGAAAATGTAAATGAAATCCAGGGACAGTAACTGATCCCATGAAATCTGGGGTCCAATATCCGACAAGTTGACCGGCAATAGATTGAAAGTTGAATTCAACCTGATCGCCTGCTACATCTACCAAAGGTCGATAGCAATGCTGTTTAGGAACGGATCTGGCATGAATATTTGAAAATACGCCCTCTATTCGAATTGCATAAATCAAGTTCGAAGAAAGCATGTTTTTAGCAATCATATTTTGTAAATCAAGGTAATTTGAGAGGCCCTGAAGACTAATTGACGCATTTGACTCAAAATGGGTAACACAGGCATATGGCGAGCAACTACTTAAGGTAGCTTTATCTACAGAACCATCTGATTTAAGCTGATAAAAAATACCATCGACAAGTACCATCTCTCCATCTAAATCATTAAATGTACCTAAGCCGAAATTACCATGCGTGAGGATTTGAGCAAGAGTCTTATCTTCTCGCAATATACCTTGTACCAATGCATTAACAGGAGATGAAACATATAGAGAATTAGGCATGTATTAGATTATAAGTAATTTCACATCTTTTTGTCCGATGATCATCAATTAGCTCTAGCGCCGCTAAGGAAAGTGCATGCATAAAGACTTTGATCGAGTGGCTTTGATCACTACGCCTTTATTAATCAGTTATGAATACCTTATTTGTTATCTTTTATCTACTATTCACAAATTCGAAAACAAAGTTTTTGTCGAAGCCAATCACGCCTAATTTACCAACTTTACTAAGTCTCGCTCTGCAGGGTTTTATATTTGACTTTAAATTAACAAGCCCTCACCATTTCTGATGAGGGCTCAGTAGTGAATACGTTGATTTAAAAAATTAAGGCGCCACTACACGCCATACGTTGTTTACACCATCGCCAGTTTTATCGCCAGGATTTTTATCTTTTATAAAAAAGTATAAGGGCTTGCCTTTATAAGTTAGCTGTTTTTGACCATTGCTACGGCTAATAGAAGCAAAATCACCCGTAAGCTTAATGGCTGGCTCAACATAAACTGGTGGCCAATTATCAGCACAAGTTAGGACGCACTCAGACTTACCTGAACCCGCCTGATCCTTATCAAAGGTATATACAGTCTTACCATAACTACTAGTTAATATTCCATTATTAACTTTAATAAAGTCAGCTGAAGAGGTCTTGATATCTCCTGTTCCAGCACAAGCAGCCAGCATTAGTGTAAAGATAGCTGCGATAAAAAGCTTAAATAAATGATTCATTTCTTGTCCTTTGAATAACAACAATTAATTTCCAGGTCCTACTAGGATTACTTCAATCCGACGATTTTGTGCTCTGCCATCAGGAGTGCTATTTGAAGCGACAGGATTTGTCTCACCCAGACCTTGTGCAGAAATTAAGTTTTGATCGACGCCCTTGCGTACTAAATAGTCCACCACATTGTCAGCCCTTCTAGAAGATAAATCTAAGTTTGTAGAAATTCCCTCACGACGCAACTCAGGCCCAATAGAGACATTGTCGGTATAACCACGAACCACTACTTTAGTGTTCTTAAATCCAGTTAATGTTGGTGCCATTTTTGCTAGAACTTGATCCGCCTTTGCATTTAACTTAAATCCACCTTCTGGAAATAAAATCTTATCTTTTATGGTGATCTTAAGCTCACCCTGTAGCTGACGAATCTCCACTTCATCGCCTTGATAAGCTTGCTGCAATTGACTGTAGGCTTGATCAAGAGAGTTGTAAGTTTGCTGTGTAACACAGGCACTTAACATTCCAATTAGCAAAACAGATACCGCTAGTGAAACACGCTTAAATAAAAACATTTTTTCTCCAGTATAAAAACATAGCCAAGATTCGCTCATCGGAGTATAGCTCTAACTAGATACAAAAATAAGACCTCATGATAGCCTGTCCTCATCAGCGCGAATACCCCAGGGTTTTATCCACTCAATCCCATTTGATGGTTTTTGCTAAGTTTCCCTACTTATATCAGTAGCGTAATAAAGAACTTTTAATAGCTTATCCATTGAATCTTGAGACATGTTTAGATTCCAGGATTAGCTCTTATTTTTTCCACTAAGGATTTAGTAGTGTTGGGATCGGCGCGATTACCCCAGCTTGATCTAACATAATTAGAAATTTCAAGAATCTCCTGATCATTTAATCTAGAGGCAAATCCTGGCATCGCAATATAGCCATCTCGACCCTGGATACCGCGGATCATCACTTTAATAATATCGTTAGGCTGTTCCGCCATGACTACGGGGTTACCTGCTAAAGGTGGAATCACCCCCGTAATGCCTCTGCCGGAAGACTGATGACACCCACTACAGTTGTCAATATAAAGTTTGGTACCAATAAGATAACTTGCATCCACTTTTTTACGATCTTCAGATAAGCTCGAATTAGCTGGGATGGATTTAAGATAAGTAGCCATCGCCAATAAATCCGCATCAGTTAATTTACTAGTACTGTTATGTACCACTTCCTGCATCGGGCCCAATGCAGTTGTCTTTCCCTTATAAGAACCCGTTTTCAGGTAGCGAGCAATATCTTCAGCTGACCACTTTCCTAGGCCTGTCAGCGGATTAGAGGTGAGATTAAGGGCATACCACCCATCAATTACCGAGCCTGTGTACGCTTTAGAATTTTCAATTGCCCCCATCAGGTTGCGTGGAGAGTGGCAAGAGCTACAGTGGCCTAATCCCTCTACTAAATATGCGCCGCGATTCCAAGCGGCAGATTGAGTGGGATCTGCTTTATATGAGCCGACTTTGAAAAATAGTTCGCGCCACACAATCATGCTGCTCCGAATATTGAAAGGGAAATTTAAATGATTCACTTCAATCGGGTTAGAAACAGCTTGAACCGTTCTCAAATAATCATAAATCTTATCCGAGTCCTCTCTCGTTATTTTGGTATAGGCAACATAGGGCATAAAAGGATAAAGATCCTGGTCTTTTTTATTGAC
>CAJARE010000120.1 GCA_903944255.1 uncultured beta proteobacterium | reverse complement strand
TGCAGGATGGATAGGGGGTTTACTACCATTGATTGTTACTTGGTTAAATCAACGCTGGGAGAGTGATATAGCAGGACTTTGGTATCCCACGTTATTTCTAATAAGTGGGGCAGTAGTGGCTTTGGTGTATTTGCCGGAAACCAATAATATCAATCTAAATGAGTAGTCGTCACGTCTCAATTATTTTTTACGGCCCTAATTACATACTGCAAGGGAAGAGAATCTGCTATGGCAACTTCAGGGTCGACTCCTGCAATCTTTGCCATCTCCCCAATGATTGGTAAAAAAGCCTCTCTTTGAGGCTCATCGAAGACTCTAGGAAGACCGTCTTCGAGTAAAAATCCTGCTTGAGAAAACAGCTCAATCATGGTCTGCCTTGTAAACCATCGCAGATGGGTCTTATCCATGAGCCCAGCCTCCTCATAACGAAAGTCGCCAATACTCAATCTGACCTGAAGCGACCAATGCTGAGCATTAGGAATACATGCCACTACAACACCACCAACTGGCAGCACCTCATATACCCGCTTTAGCACCAACCATGGGTTTTGAAGATGCTCAAGCGTGTCCCCAAAGATCCAACAATCCCGATCCCCAACTAAGCTCCAAAATGTTTCATCTGCATTTTCAATATCGAGAGTTGCGGTCTGATCACAAAAACGACTTGCAAGCGTGGCATAACTAGGGTCAATCTCAACGCCAAAATAATGCGCATCTGGTGCATTATTTTTAAATTCTCTCGCAAGGGCGCCTGAACTACATCCAATCTCAATCAGCCTTTTACAGTTTGGCGGTATGAGTTTTAATAGGTCAGGATTATGAAGCTCATGAATTGGTGTTTGCTCCATTACCCCCCCCATTTCTGAATGTAATCCTTATAAGACTGTTGCCAGACATCAGATGTAAAGTTGCCGCTACTCTCATGAATCAGAGACAGAGGAATAGTGCCCATGGTAATCCCACGAACTTCTGCTTGGCGACAAAAATCCATGTCGTAAAAATGAAACTTAAATTTCTCATCAAAACGCATGTGATTTTTTTTCAGGGTTTCACTAAATGCAGCCAAAATAACCCCGTCTAATAGCTTTACATCCTGAAATGGAGGCCCAAAAATACTAAGATTTGCCGGCGGAAATGAACTGCCATGCCCTACAACGCCACTTAAATTCTCGGCATCATCCCACTTAAACTCCTGATTCACAAAAGCCCAGGATGGTTGAAGAGGGACTCTCCTTTTATTGCCAGCTACACCAATAATTCCAAAATGATGCAAACCATTAAGAATAGAGTTCATCCAAAAAAAATCTAAAATGTGGATGTCATCATGAGCAAATACCAGTATTGATGGCTCATGTTTGAGCTTTTCTATTGCCAAGTTATAGATCTCTGATAGTCCAGTAGTATTTTCAGGATAAAGATTGACTTCCAAATGGGGGGATTTATATAAGGCAAGCGATTTTCCAGTTGCAGTTTTAGACCAGAAGTTTGCCTCACTCTCTCTTGTTGCAACAATAAAGTAAATTTTAATATCATCACCCATTAGTATTTAGCATTCATATCCATGCCATTATTTAATATATATGCACAGGAGCTAATCCTGCCAAATTTCGATCATATATTTTGGTATAGGCCGCCTCAATATTCCGAGTAAAAAGAGGGGTATCAAATAGTGGGGTAGTAAGACGGTTTCTTGCCAGCTTATTTTTAATCTCAAGAAGCTTATTTGGATTTAGGCCTAATTCAATTGCCAAAGCCTCATATTCATCCTGAGAAGATGCGACAAGCTCTGGCAATCCAATGGCATTCAATAAGCTACCACCCATCCTAGAGGAAAAGGATTGGCCGAGAAAAGTTAAAACCGGTAGGCCAGCCCATAAGGCGTCGCTTGCAGTAGTACCAGCATTATAAGGAGAGGTATCTAAAAATAAGTCAGCTACTCGATAACGGGCAAGGTACTCATCACGAGGTAGGCGCTTAGCGAAAATAATACGGGCGCCATTAATTCCTCTTGCCTCAATCTCCCTGGTTAGGTTGATCTGGACCTCATTATTATCAGCATATAAGAAGAGAACACCATCCTTGACTGAAGATAATATTCTTGCCCAGCTATCAAAGATGCTGGGAGTAAATTTATAATTGTTATTGAAGCAGCAAAAGATTATGCCTTTTTCAGGAAGTCCCAACTCCTCCCGAGTGAATACTTTTTCTGAAATCTGCCTCTTCGTATCATTTGCTTGATAGCTCGGTAAATAAATTATCTTTTCAGTAAAGTATTGTTGAGATTTTTCAGGGGTAATTGTGGAATCAGAAATGATGTAATCATAGTAAGGAGCCCCCATGCTTCCTAAATATCCAATATACCCAATCTGTATTGGGGCAGCACGATAAGCAAAGATGCCAGGTCTATTATTTTCAGTTAAGCCCCCCAAATCGATAGCTATGTCTATTTTTAAATCATGTGCTAACTCTGCAATCTGCTTATCATCCTTGTGGAATGAGTCTATAAAAAGGTCGAAGGAACTTTCTAAACGCGTGCGCATTTCGTCAAATTTAGGAGGCCCAATAGAAATACCAATAGTTTCAAATTTGGCGTGATTATGCTCTTCAAGCATTCCTGCCACCAAGAATGAAACAGGGTGATTATAAAAATCAGCCGAAAAGTACCCGATGCGAATTTTTTCTTCAGCGGAATTTCTAGCCTCTAATTCCAGGGCACTTCTCGAAGGATACTTCTCCAGCATATATTGCTCAGTTAAATCTTGTAATAAATGAGGGGCATCATAAATTGATAATAGATAAAATGGATGAATCTTCTTTTGAGATTTAAGGCCTAGCTGATATAAATCTTCGATTTGGCTCTGCACCCCTGCCCAATCACACATTAGCATTTTTGTGTCAATAATGGATGAAAGCATATAGCCGGCATTCGGATCAAACTTTTTTGCCATTTCGTAACTAGCAAGAGCTTTAGGAAGGTTGTGAATCTTTTTAAAAGCATTACCCATACCATGATAAGCATCCGCATAATTTGGCTGGAGGCTTATAGCCTTCTCATAACATACAATAGAGGCCTCATATTGGTTTAATTCAATTAGTGTATTTCCCTTATTGTTATAGACTTCAGCATAATTTGAGTGGAGGGCAATTGAAAAATCGTAACTCTTTAATGCTTCCTCAAACCTGTTGAGATCTCTTAGTATATTTCCTCGATTGCTGTGAGAAAGCCAATTTTTAGGCTCATATTTAATTGAGGCATCAAACATCTTTAAAGCTGTATAAAAATCTTTCTTAAATGCAAAGATAACACCCATCAACCGCAAAACTTCCGAATTCTTAGGCGCCATCTTGAGCGCCTGTTTTAATAGGCGTTCAGCATCATCCAAATTGCCTTTCTGGATGTGTTCCATTGCAAGCCCATGTAAATAGGCAATTTGTGCATTCATTTCAAAATTTTAGTTTATTTACTAAGTGAACACTGAGGGATAAAGCAGAAAAGGATTTACAGCCAATGTCTGTAAATCCTTTTATTATTTTGGTGCCCCTTGTCCGACTCGAACAGACCACCTACTGATTACAAATCAGTTGCTCTACCAGATGAGCTAAAGGGGCAACGGATGATATTTTAGCCTATTTCACAATCGTTAATGAAGGTCTAGCAGTTTTAGGCTTATCAG
>CAJARE010000119.1 GCA_903944255.1 uncultured beta proteobacterium | reverse complement strand
CCTGGTTCAGAGAACTTTAAGTATGTTGTGATGCCAATGCGCATTTAATTTAGAAAAAAATGACTGAAGAAAAAAAAGTAGTAGAGCAGTACGGCGCTGCATCGATTCAAATATTAGAGGGTCTCGAGGCTGTTCGTAAGCGTCCTGGCATGTACATTGGAGATACATCTGATGGCACAGGACTTCATCATCTAGTGTTCGAGGTTTTAGATAACTCGATTGATGAGGCTTTGGCAGGGTATTGTTCTGAAATCACCGTAGTGATTCAAACAGATAACTCCATATCCATTGTTGATAATGGACGCGGCGTTCCAACGGGCATCAAATACGACGATAAGCACGAACCGAAAAGAAGCGCTGCAGAAATTGTGATGACCGAGCTGCATGCTGGAGGAAAGTTTGACCAAAACAGCTACAAAGTGTCAGGCGGCCTGCACGGCGTTGGCGTTAGTTGTGTAAATGCCCTATCAAAATGGCTAAAACTGACCATTCGACGCGACGGCAAAGCGCACTATATGGAGTTTGAGCGCGGCGTTGTTAAAAACCGCAATATTCAAGATGAGAATGGGGTTGCTACCTCCCCAATTACCGTTACTGGCGATACAGAGCTTTCGGGAACCGAAGTTCATTTCTTGGCCGACGAAACCATTTTTGGAAATGTAGAATTTCATTATGAAATTCTTGTAAAACGCATTCGTGAGCTCTCATTTTTAAATAATGGCGTACACATTAAGTTGATTGATCAGCGTACAGGCCAAGAAGAAGACTTTGCGTTTTCTGGCGGCGTAAAGGGCTTTGTTGAATACATCAACCAAACTAAAAATGTTTTACACCCTAATATTTTTTATGCGGAGGGTACTCGACCTTCTGATTTGGGTGGCCACATTACGGCGGAAGTTTCGATGCAGTGGAACGACAGCTTCAGTGAACAAGTTCTCTGCTTTACGAATAACATTCCTCAGCGGGATGGCGGTACACACTTAACTGGCCTGCGCGCAGCAATGACGCGTGTCATCAATAAATATATTGATGAACATGAGGTTGCTAAAAGGGCTAAGGTCGAAATTTCGGGTGACGATATGCGCGAAGGCCTAACCTGCGTTTTATCGGTTAAGGTTCCAGAGCCAAAGTTTTCAAGCCAAACCAAAGATAAATTGGTTTCGAGCGAGGTTCGTGGGCCAATAGAAGAAATTGTTGCAGAAGCGCTTAGTGCATATTTACAAGAGCGCCCGGCAGATGCCAAGATCCTTTGTGGAAAAATTGTTGATGCTGCTCGTGCGCGTGAGGCTGCCCGTAAGGCGCGCGACATGACAAGACGGAAGGGTGCGCTTGATGGCCTTGGCCTACCCGGAAAACTGGCAGATTGTCAGGAAAAAGATCCCGCCAAATCAGAGTTATTTATTGTCGAGGGCGACTCGGCAGGCGGCTCTGCTAAACAGGGGCGCGACCGCCGTTTTCAAGCAATTCTTCCTTTAAAAGGAAAAATTCTAAACGTAGAAAAAGCGCGCTTTGACAAAATGTTGGCAAGCCAAGAGGTTGTGACGCTAATCACCGTTCTGGGCACCGGGATTGGAATTGAGGAATATAAAGCTGACAAGCTGCGCTATCACCGCATCATTATCATGACTGACGCTGATGTGGACGGCAGCCATATCAGGACGCTTTTATTAACCTTCTTTTATAGACAAATGCCTGAGTTAATTGAGCGAGGCCATATTTATATTGCTCAGCCACCCCTCTATAAGGTGAAGTTTGGAAAAAACGAGCAATACATTAAAGATGATGCGGAGCTAAATCAACTCTTATTAAAGATCGCACTCGAAACAGCTTCTTTACAAACCCCAAGCGGCGAAGTTGTTGAGGGAGAGGCGTTAAATGCGTTGGCAAAACATTATCAAGTCATCCAGTCGATTGTTGATCGCCTATCCAGAACGATTGATGAAGACGCCCTAAGGGCGATTGCGTCTGGTACTCAACTAAACCTGGATACCGAACAATCTGCAAATGAATCAGCCGACCGCTTAAGAAAAGCCTTGGCCGACTCTTTAAATCCACTGGCGCTTCCGCCTGAGATTGTTGTTCAAAAAGAAGATCGTACAGAGCGTTTTAGGTTGTTGTTATCGCGACGCATCCACGGCAACTTGAAGCTGTCGGCCATTAATTCTGACTTTGTTCATGGTGATGACTATCAAAGCTTAGCAAATGCAGCAGCAGTTTTGTCTGGCAGAGTTCTGCCTGGATCAAAGGTGCGTCGAGGCGATCCCGATAAAAACCAAAAAGAACAAACTATTAACGATTTTAGGGCCGCCTTTGCGTGGCTGTTGTCTGAAGCAGAGCGCATATTAAGTCGCCAGCGCTATAAAGGCCTTGGTGAGATGAATCCATCCCAGCTGTGGGAAACCACGATGGACACCAATTCACGCACGCTCTTGCAAGTCAAGATCGAAGATGCCATTGCCGCAGACCAAGTCTTCACTACATTAATGGGAGACGAGGTTGAGCCGCGCCGCGCATTTATTGAAAAGAATGCGCTCATTGCCCGCAATCTAGACGTTTAGTGATGAAATCAAAAAAATCAAAACTACCAAAGGTGGACCGGTCATCCATTGTTGTTAAATCCTCACCGATTCATGGCAAGGGGGTTTTTGTAGCAAAGCCAATTAAAAAAGGCCAGGCCATTATTGAGTACAAGGGCGAGCGCATTAGCTGGAAGTTGGCCATCAAGCGTCACCCACACGACAAGAAGGATCCAAATCACACCTTTTACTTTTCTTTAGATGATGGTCGAGTCATCGACGCAAAGTACGGCGGAAATGCTGCGCGCTGGATCAACCATTCTTGCAAGCCAAGCTGCGAGACAAAAGAGGGCTCCTACGATGGCGAGCCACGTGTATTTATTTATGCAAAGCGCGCTTTAACAGTTGGCGAAGAATTGTTCTACGACTACTCGCTTGATATTGAGGGCCGCATAAGCAAGCAAATGAAAAAAGATTATGAGTGTCGTTGTGGCGCGAAGAAGTGTCGTGGCACCATGCTTGCGCTCAAATCAAAATAAGCTATTTAGTCTGCCATGTTGTATCTAACCATTCAAGAGCTTGAGGCTGCAATTAATTATTGGCGCAGCCAGTCACCCGCAGAGGGAGAAGAGTTGCGCTTGTGTCCAGAGGCCTCCGCCCTTGCAAAGCCTTATGCCTTGATGATTATTCAGGGCTCCCAAAGGACGCCCTTGGATGTTTTGGATGAAGTCAGTAGAGCTGCAATTACACAATATCGCAATATAACCCTGGCCCTCCGCGCGTCTGATTAGTTTTTGCGTTGATATTTTTGATAGAGGGCAATAATTTCACCGACTACCCCGCGCCTAAAGGCAAGGACGCAGACCACAAAAATGACGCCAGTAATAATGGTGCTCCAACCGCCCAAGTTAGCCAAGTAGTTTTGTAGATTAATAACAATGGCAGCCCCTATTACTGGGCCCCAAAGAGTACCAATTCCACCCAAAATTGTCATTAATACCGCTTCCCCAGATGTGTGCCAAAACACATCGGAGAGGGAGGCTAATTGTAAAACTAGGCTTTTTAAGCCCCCACCCAAGCCCGCAAGTCCTGCAGATAAAGTAAAGGCAACTAATTTATAGCGATTTACGTCATAGCCCAGAGAAACAGCGCGCGGCTCATTTTCGCGAATGGCTT
>CAJARE010000118.1 GCA_903944255.1 uncultured beta proteobacterium | reverse complement strand
AGCACTGTTATCAGTGCGCTTCTTTAGCTTTGCCTGTCCCAACATCTCAGGTGAGATATCCATGCCATCTAAAACAACGCTAGGGCGAAGCCTTGATAAATACATGCCGGTCAGGCCCGTGCCAGTACCGATATCTAGAACCCGAGAAACTGAATCTGTAACTACTTGATCAAATACTTCACTAATAGCTTTTGGATAGCGATACTGCTTGGCATCTACAAAAGATGAGTCATAAGTAGCGGCCCACTTTGCATATAAGCGCTTGTTATCTTCAGGCGTCTTTACTGAATATGCCTCAGCCAGGCCAAGGGCGTCATCGTTCATGTGATGAGACTAGTAATGCTCTGGCGATAGGTAAATAGCATGAAAAAGGGGCTTAGAGCTCTTTCCAGAAACCAACTCCAAGGGCTGTTTGAAATCCACCACTTGTATTGACATGGCCACCATCGAGGCTGACCGGCCAAAAATTAGCTAGGTACATGGTCTTTTGTTCATACAGACTTACGTACTCATTCATTTGAAAATTAGTTTGCCCCAACGATAAATAGGTTGGGTATTCACCGCTGGCGTAATTGGTTCCTGCGCTTTGAAAGCCAGCTTTAAATGCTTCTGAGGCTGATACTTCCTTTGATCCGATGCCTGCGGCTTGAGTGATCAAGTTAATAACCCAATAATCTCCAACTGATGATCCCAGCCCCATGTATTGCACATGACTTGCCGTGCCTATCTGCAACATCTTGATTTCTTCTCTTGGAAAAATAATTGATGAGGCCCATTGATTACTCATGAATGAAAAGGGCGTAAGGAGTGCAATGAAATTGTCTGCAATCACAAGCTCGACTTTGGAGCCATTGGGCTTTGGCGCTCCTTCAAATCGCAGAATAGCTTTTTGTGTGGACCAATCCGGAACCTTCTTTTGCTTACTCAGCTGCTTGATTACCCAAGGTACACTTGCATACTCTTCACCGATAGTTTTGTGATTCTTCAACAAATCCTTCGCATCAACATTTGTAGGTGGAAGAATAGGATTAGTAGTGACGGCTTTGCTGGCATCTGCTACCCCTGAACCACAGGAGGAGCAGAATTTTGCCTCATCAATAAGTTTGCCCCCGCACTGGCTGCAGAACATATCTCCCCCTCATTTTCGCAGTTATGTAGCAAACCTTAAGGAACCTGGCTTCTGTTTTCAATCACCTACTAGGGGGTATTCCAAAATTGCTCCTTAGGCACTAAATTTCTCTCAACATCGGGAGGAAAACTCAATGCAATATAAAAGCGTCATGGTCTGGTCTGATAGTGGAATGATGGGTGGAATTACATCTGACCATGTCACAAAAGCGGTTCAACCAGTTCTTAACAAGTATTCAGCCGATGGCTGGGAGCTCCATAGCCAAAGTATTTGCTACGCAAATCTTGTTGGCGTTCATTTGATCTTCTCTAAAGAATAAAGTGGTTAATTTGGCAAGTTGTAGCGGGTTTGGAAGAGACGGTCTAGAGGGAACCCTTTAGCCCATCCACACAACCTTGGACATAATCGGATTTATTTGAATCAGTATTTTCAAGTCCAGCTGCAATTCCTGTCATCATCCAGGTACCTTCACAATAGGCTGAAACATCCTCAGAGTTAAAATCTCCTGAATTGAGCTTGCTGTCATCAGGTAAGTAGCTATCAATCACATTTCCAAGATCACCTAGTTTTTT
>CAJARE010000117.1 GCA_903944255.1 uncultured beta proteobacterium | reverse complement strand
GAGGCGCTCATCGTAGCCAGAGTCCGTCCATGAAAGCTATGGTCAAAAGTAATGATTTCAAATGCGCCAGATTTATTGAGTTGACCCCATTTGCGCGCTAACTTAATTGCGCCTTCATTGGCTTCAGCGCCGCTATTGGCAAAAAAGACTTTATTAAAGCAACTATTAGCAATCAGCAGATTGGACAAGCCAATCATTGGTTCGTTATAAAACGCAGGGCTAGGATTAATGAGTTTTTTTGCCTGTGCATTAAGTGCCTCGATCATTCCTGGATTACTATGCCCCAAACAATTAACAGCCCAACCTTGCAGGAAATCCAAATAGCGTTTGCCATTGTTATCTGTTAACCATGAGCCGCGACCTTCAATCATGATGACATCGGGACGTTTGGTAATAAACATGACTGCTTGAGTATCGATGGCTTGGGCTGGCTTATTCATGTTAGTTCTTGGTTAAAAGTAATTGAGGCAATGAGTGTTTCTATTATCTCGCTGAATGAGATTTAGTTTGTAGCTAAATCAGCGGCACTTGTAAAGGAGTCGGCAAAGAATTCTTCCTCAGGTAGATGACATTTCGCCGAAAAATCATCACGTGCGGCATTCACCATGACTGGCGAACCGCAAGCGTAGACCTGAAAGTCCTTTAGTTTGGGGTGATCTGCCATGACCGCTTGATGAACAAAGCCAGTTCGACCCTGCCAGGCATCTTCTGCGAGCGCATCTGAGATCACCGGAATATATTTGAAATTAGGAATATCGCCTGCCCAAGCGCGACACAATTGGTCTAGATAGAGATCACTTGGGCGACGACCACCCCAATATAAATGAATTGATCGCTTGATTTTCTTGGCCTGCATTTGCTCGATGATGGATTTAATGGGTGCAAATCCAGTACCGGCTGCTACAAAAATAATCGGTTTCTTAGAATCTTCGCGTAAGAAGAAGCTACCCAATGGACCTTCAAAGCGCAGAATATCTTTTTCTTTTAATGGGGGAGAAGTCGCGCCAAAAATAAAATCCGTGA
This sequence comes from uncultured beta proteobacterium, assembly GCA_903944255.1. GTDB lineage: Bacteria > Pseudomonadota > Gammaproteobacteria > Burkholderiales > Burkholderiaceae > Polynucleobacter. Next base: position 13,877 of record CAJARE010000117.1, on the reverse strand, counting down.
AGAGTCCCCCAGGCATGTGGCGAATATGCAACTCAAGTGGGCCTTCCTGTTCGGGCGCGGTAGCAATTGAATAAGCACGGCGTTGACCATCTTTAAGCAGAAACTCTAAATACTGGCCAGCCAAAAATTGAAAACGCTCTGCTGCGGGAAGTTGTAGCTTGAGTATGGCGACATCTGCGCTGGGCATGGTGATGCTATTGACCCTGCAGGGCACTTTTCGTATCGCAATATCACCAGCACCTTGTATCTCACGGGCCTCGATCAATAGATCAGATTGTGGATGAGCGCAGCAAAATAGCGCGCCACCAGCTGTTTCTTCAGTGGCGCTCAGAGCGCTTTGGCTATGCTGGCCATGATCTACTTGCCCTTCGAGTACCTTGCCTTTGCAGGAACCGCAGGCGCCATTTTTACAACCATAAGGAAAATGAATGCCTTGACGTAGGGCGGCTTCCAGGAGGGTTTCATCCGGGTTAACGGTAAATTGTTTGCCGCTCGTTTTGAGCGTAACCTGGTAAGACACTCTCATTCCTTTCAATAAATCGTTACGATGTTAGCTATGCAATCTTTTGGTAAACCTCGAATCCTGATTATTGGCTGCGGCGATATTGGTCTGCGCATAGCTAGACAGCTTGCGCCGAATTATCGAGTCTTTGCTTTAACTTCTTCGCAAAGTCGCTTTCAGGAGTTGAGGGAGGTTGGCGCGACTCCTATTTTGGGTAATTTAGACCATCCAGAATCTTTATGGAGACTGTCTGGTTTGGCACAAACTGTAATTCATCTGGCCCCACCCCAAAATCATGGAAATCGTGATTGCCGAACCCGCAACCTAATTCGAATTTTATCCCAAGCCCCTGATACTGTCAGGCGCTTAATTTACATCAGCACTACAGGGGTATATGGGGATCACAAAGGCGCACAGGTTAGCGAGACGACCCCGATAAGTCCACAAAGTGAACGAGCACAAAGAAGGGTCGATGCAGAGCGTGCTCTACGCTTATGGGCACCGACCCAGGGGGTTGTGCTGACCATTCTGAGGGTTCCTGGTATTTATGCTGCTGATCGTCTGCCGCTTGAGCGCCTGCATTCTAAAACGCCTGCTTTACTCCCCGATGAAGATGCCTATTCAAATCACATTCAGAGTGATGATTTAGCGCGATTAATTTGTGCAGCGGTTTATCACGGTAAACCACAAAGAGTGATTAATGTCTGTGACGGTGGGCAAACCAAAATGGGCGATTACTTTGATGAAGTAGCAGATGCATTTGGTCTAGATCGACCACCTAGAATGCCAGCAAGTGAGCTACAAAAAATAGTCAGTCCGATGCTGTGGTCCTTTATGCGCGAGTCTAGAAGGGTTACGAATACTCGACTGCCTGAATTAAAAACCCCACTTCATTACCCAAGCGTAGCGCACTTCTTGCAAACTATTTCCAAGAATCCTTAAGACCAACAGTCCGATTGAAGACTGGTTTTCCTGGTTTTGAATCCATCTGATCTGCAATAAAGTAGCCATGACGTTCAAACTGAAAACGATCTTCAGCTTTGACATCCTTCATACAAGGTTCTAGATATGCCCGAATAGTTTGCTTGGAGTTTGGATTGATGGCATCTAAGAAATTCTGATCACCACTGTCTGGGTGTGGATCAGTAAATAGATGATCGAAGAGGCGCACCTCAGTTGGAATGGCTTCAGCAGCACTAATCCAGTGAATATTGCCTTTGACTTTATAGTTATTTGATCCTGGCGTGCCACTCTTACTATCAGGAAAATACGTCACATTCACCTGAGTAATATTGCCTTTACCGTCAGTGTCAAAGCCAGTGCATTCGACAACATAGCCATGACGTAAACGAACGCGACTACCTGGTTGATCGCCGATTGGTGGGTATAGGCGGAAGAAGCCTTTAACCGGTTCTTGCATAAAGTCATCCGCTTCAATCCAAAGCTCTTTGGTGAAATGAAATTCACGATTACCCCATTCAGGGTGCTGTGGATGGCGTGGGGCAGAGCATGGTTCGCTTGCACTCTCATCAAAATTTTGCACTACCAACTTCAGTGGTTTGAGTACTGCAGTAGCACGAGGTGCCTTTGCTTCTAGATCATCTCGTAGCGCTTGATCAAGTGTGCTCATATCAATCCAACTATCAGCTTTAGATACACCGATGCGCTCGCAGAATAAACGAATGCTCTCTGGGGTATAGCCGCGACGACGAATGCCCACAATCGTTGGCATTCGTGGATCATCCCAAGCATCTACATGTTTTTCTTCAACCAACTGTAAAAGCTTACGTTTGCTGGTGATGGTATAGGTCAAATTAAGACGCGCGAATTCATACTGGTGAGGTACAGGATCTTTAAATACACCCAACTCTTTCAATGCATTCACAATCCAGTCATAGAGCGGACGATTGTTTTCAAATTCGAGCGTGCAAATCGAATGCGAGACATTCTCAAGAGCATCTGAAATACAGTGTGTAAAGTCGTACAAAGGATAGATACACCATTTACTGCCCGTGCGGTGGTGATCGGTATGGCGAATACGATAGACCACAGGATCGCGCATCACGATGTTGGGATGTGCCATATCTATTTTTAGGCGGAGAACGTGTTCACCATCTTTAAATTTGCCATTACGCATTTCGCGAAAAAGGGAGAGGTTCTCCTCAGCACTGCGCTCACGGTAAGGACTATTCTTTCCAGCTTGACCAAAGTTACCGCGGTTAGTATGGATATCATCGGCGCTCTGACTATCCACATATGCTTTGCCATTCTGAATCAGAATTTCTGCCAACTCATAAAGTTTGTCAAAGTAATCACTGGCGTGATAAAGATGGGGCCCCCAATCAAAGCCCAACCATTTCACGGCGTCTAAAATACTATCTGCGTATTCAATATCCTCTTTCACTGGGTTGGTGTCATCAAGGCGCATATTGCAACGAGCGCCACCAGCCTGTTGGTTATAGTCCGCTGCTAGGCCAAAGTTCAAACAAATACTTTTGGCATGACCAATATGAAGGTAACCATTTGGCTCTGGCGGAAAGCGAGTAATGATGGATGGAATTGCTTCCCCAGCCACATTGGTCCGTTGCCTAAATGCACCGCTTCCTAAGTCATGATCGATGATCTGACGTAAAAAGTTAGAGGGTTCAGTACTCTGGGCTGGCGCTTTGGAAGAATTGCTATCTTGGGACATAGCGACATTGTAGAGAAAACCCCAAAGTCATAAAGAAAAAGCCCGCAAACTGCTGCGGGCTCGCTTTAGATAGATTAGTAGAAATTATTCCTCTACGAATACCTCTTCGCGACTCTTCTTCACTGCTGGCAAGGCTACGATCACCACCAAAAGGGCTGCTGCGATCAACAATCCTAATGAAAGTGGGCGTGTTAGAAAGGTGGTGAAATCACCGCGGGAGAGAAGCAAAGCGCGGCGGAAGTTTTCTTCCATCATGGGTCCAAGCACAAAGCCCAATAGTAATGGAGGAGGTTCGCAACCGAGTTTAAAGAAGATGTAACCAATAACACCGAAAGCTGCGGTCACGTAGACGTCAAACACTGTGTTGTTCACGGTATACACACCAATACAACAGAAGACCAAAATCGCAGGGTAGAGGAGGCGATAAGGAATCTTCAAGAGCTTTACCCAAATACCAATCAGGGGTAAGTTCAAGAGAATCAACATCACATTACCAATCCACATCGATGCAATCAGACCCCAGAACAATGCTGGGTTGCTGGTCATCACTTGAGGACCAGGTTGAATGTTATGAATGGTCATCGCGCCAACCATCAAAGCCATAACCGCATTTGGTGGAATACCCAATGTCAGCAATGGGATGAATGAAGTTTGTGCGGCAGCGTTATTTGCAGACTCAGGGCCAGCAACACCTTCGATCGCGCCCTTACCGAATTCATGGCTGTACTTAGACGATTTTTTCTCGACTGAGTAAGCGCCGAAGGCGGCCAAGGCAGCGCCACCACCTGGCAGGATACCTAGGATGGAGCCGATAGTGGTTCCACGCAAGATAGAAGGAATCATGCGCTTGATATCTTGCTTAGTCGGGACCATGGTGGTGACTTTATTTAAAAAGCCCTCGCTTTCATCCTTCTTTTCAAGGTTACCCATAATCTCTGCAAATCCAAAGACGCCCATAGCAACACTTACAAATCCTATGCCATCGCTTAACTCTGGGATATCAAAAGCATAGCGAGATACACCTGAGTTCACATCAGTACCAATTAAGCCCATCAAGAGACCTAAGATAATCATGCCAATCGCTTTGATTAAAGAGCCAGAGGCCAAGACCACGGCACCGATCAAACCTAAGACCATGAGCGAGAAATACTCAGCGGGACCAAACTTAAAGGCAAGTTGAGAGAGTGGAGCAGCAAAAGCGGCCAAAATCAATGTGGCAACACAGCCTGCAAAAAATGAGCCCATTCCAGCGGTAAAGAGGGCTACTCCTCCGCGGCCATTTTTAGCCATCTGGTAGCCGTCAATCGCAGTTACGACCGAGGACGTTTCTCCTGGAATGTTGAGTAGAATCGCCGTTGTGGAACCACCATACTGCGAACCATAATAAATACCCGCTAACATAATTAAGGCAGCGATAGGAGGTAGGGCATAGGTCGCTGGTAAGAGCATGGCAATTGTGGCTACAGGCCCTAATCCCGGGAGTACGCCAATCAGCGTTCCTAAAACGCAGCCAAGAAGGCAATAGAACAGGTTTTGTAGCGTAAATGCCGTTTCAAAGCCGAGGGCTAAATTTGTAAATAATTCCATTTTTTAGTGTCCCGGTTTTATGTTTGAAGGAAGAACGGCAGAAGGGGGAATTGAAGCTTTAGACCCAACACAAATACCGAGTAAGTGAAGCAAAGTAGGACAACATAATTAAGGAACGCTACTTTCCAGTTAAATTCACGGCTAGCACTAGAGGCTAGCATTACCAATACAAAGACCGCCACGATAAACCCCATTTTTGGCAGGAGTATTCCGTATAGAACAATAGAACCAGTGATGAGCCCAACAATTTTCCAGTTGAATTTAGGAATGGCATCAATGGAAGCTTTAGCGCCCAAGGACTTTACTAGAATGAGCAAGCCTAGCGCTGCCATTATCATGCCGAGCCAGAATGGGAAATAACCTGGACCCATCTTGGCTGCTGTGCCATATTGGTATTGTCTAGCGACGATGGCGAAAAAGAGGCCAATGGCCATATACATGACCCCAGCTCCAAAATCCCGTTGATTGCGAATTTTCAAATTTTGCTCCTTGTGTATCGACTTGATTGCCGATCTTTTATTAGTGTTGAGCGATTGTAAGGCACGATTAGAGCTTATCGACTAGGGTTTGCCCTAGTCTGTTACGAGTGCGATAATTATCTGCATGAAAGTCACCCAAATTCGCCAGGCTTACCTGGATTTCTTTGCCGAAAAAGGCCACCAAATCGTTCCGTCCAGCCCCGTTGTACCGGGTGATGACCCTACTCTGCTCTTTACTAATGCAGGCATGAATCAGTTTAAAGACGTATTTTTGGGTTTTGATAAGCGCCCCTATAACCGGGCTACAAGCGCCCAAAAATGTATTCGCGCTGGCGGAAAACATAATGATTTAGATAATGTTGGGTATACAGCCCGTCATCACACCTTTTTTGAGATGCTGGGTAATTTCTCTTTTGGGGATTATTTCAAGAGAGATGCTATTCAATTTGCTTGGGATCTGTTGACCGAAGTATTTAAGTTGCCCAAGGAAAAGCTCTTGGTTACGGTATACGCCGAAGACGATGAAGCGTATGAGATTTGGAATAAACAAATTGGAATACCTGCCGATCGCATTATCCGCATCGGTGATAACAAAGGTGCGCGTTACGCCTCTGATAATTTCTGGATGATGGGCGACACAGGTCCTTGTGGTCCATGTACTGAAATTTTTTATGATCATGGCGAACAAATTCCTGGTGGTCCTCCAGGTAGTCCCGATGAAGATGGCGATCGTTATATCGAAATTTGGAATAACGTGTTTATGCAGTTCAATCGCGATGAGGCGGGCAATATGCATCTTCTGCCTAAGCCGAGCGTGGATACCGGTATGGGTCTTGAGCGGATTGCTGCTGTACTTCAGCATGTGCATTCCAATTACGAAATCGATCTTTTTGTTAATTTATTAAAAGCAGCAAAAGAGGCTGTTGATGGGGCTGGTGGTGAGAATTGCGATGCACAAAGTCCATCACTCAAAGTGATTGCAGATCATATTCGCGCTTGTAGTTTTGTAGTGGTTGATGGTGTGATTCCCGGAAATGCTGGTCGTGGTTATGTTCTGCGACGTATTGCGCGTCGTGCGATTCGTCATGGCTATAAATTAGGGGCACGTAAGCCATTCTTCTATCAGCTAGTTCCTGCATTAGCAAAAGAGATGGGCGAGGCCTATCCTGAGTTACGAGCTGCACAAGACAAGGTGAGCGAGGTGCTCAAGCAAGAAGAAGAGCGTTTCTTCCAAACCATCGCTAATGGTATGGAGATCTTAGAGGGCGCATTGGCAGGAGGCGCAAAAATAGTTGATGGTGAAACCGCCTTCCGCTTGCATGACACTTTTGGTTTTCCATTAGATCTCACTGCAGATGTGTGTCGCGAGCGTGGTGTCACTGTCGACGCAGAAGGTTTCGAAGTGGCGATGCAAAAGCAACGCGACCAAGCGCGTGCTGCCGGTAAGTTTAAAGTTGCGCAAGGCCTGGAATACAAAGGCAAGCCTACACAGTTTCATGGGTATGACACCCTAAAGCATCAGGGCGCGAAAGTAACCGCTCTCTATGTTGATGGCTCAGAGGTTCAAGTGGTTAAAGCAGGTGACTCTGCAGTCGTTGTGTTGGATAACACCCCTTTTTATGCTGAGTCTGGTGGGCAGGTTGGTGATAAAGGTAAATTGCGTAATGAAACCGTGCATTTTGGTGTCGCCGATACCTTCAAGATTCAGTCTGATGTTTTTGGTCATCAAGGTGAGGTGCTAGAAGGGGAAATCAAGCTAGGGGATGTCTTGAATGCTTTGGTCGATGTCGCTCAACGTACTGACACGATGCGCAATCATAGCGCCACACATATTCTGCATAAGGCCTTGCGTGAAGTCTTGGGTGATCATGTGCAACAAAAGGGCTCACTGGTAGATGCCACCAAAACCCGTTTTGACTTTACCCATAATGCACCAATCACGGCCCAGCAGCTACGCCGAGTTGAAAACATTGTCAATCGTGAAATTTTAGAAAATAGCGCCACCTCAGGCAAGGTGATGTCTTTAGAGGATGCGCAAAAGACCGGCGCCATGATGCTGTTTGGTGAGAAGTATGGAGATGAAGTACGCGTCCTAGAAATTGGTAGTTCAAAAGAATTGTGTGGTGGAACACACGTAGCACGCACGGGCGATATTGGTAGCTTAAAGATTGTTTCTGAAAGCGGCGTGGCTGCTGGTATTCGCCGTGTTGAGGCAGTGACTGGCAATAATGCTCTGCAATTCTTGCAAGGCTTAGAAGATAAAATGAATGAGGCTGCAAGCATTCTCAAAACGCACCCAGGCGATTTAGTGAACCGCGTTGCACAATTGCAAGATGCTTTGCGTCAAGCTGAGCGTGAATTAGAGAAAGTGAACTCGAAATTCGCTGCTAGCCAGGGGGATGAACTGGCAAATCAGGCAGTTGATGTCAATGGCATCAAGGTTTTAGCAGCACGCTTAGATGGTGCCGACTCTCAGGTATTGCGCGAGACAATGGATGCACTCAAAGCTAAATTAAAAACTGCAGCAATCGTTCTGGCCTCCGTACAGGGTGACAAGGTAAGCGTGATTGCTGGTGTTACAGCCGATTCCATTACTAAAGTAAAAGCCGGCGATTTAGTGAATTTTGTTGCTCAACAAGTAGGCGGTAAAGGTGGCGGTAAGCCTGAGATGGCGATGGCTGGTGGCAATGATCCTAGTAAGCTTAGCGCTGCATTGGCTAGCGTCAAAGATTGGGTGGCAAGCAAATGAGTCAAGACATTGTATTTAATGCAGAGGTAGATGCCATTGGGATGAACTGTCCATTGCCAATTTTGCGAACTAAAAAAGCGCTAGCTACGATGCAGTCTGGCGAAGTCTTAAAGATCAAGGCTACGGATGCTGGTGCTGCTCATGACTTTCCTGCATTTGCTAAACAGACCGGCAATGAACTGATATCAAGCACCACCGAAGGTGAAGTGCTGGTCTTCTACATGAAAAGGCGCTAAGCAGTCGGCTCAGCAGTCCGACATGCAGTCTTAAGTGAGTGAGCGGCTTTTTAAATAAGCGGCAAAGTCATCTGCCACTTCAGGGTGACGCAAAGCAAACTCTACCGAAGCTTTGAGATAACCTAATTTGCTACCGCAGTCATAGCGCACGCCATCATATTCATAAGCAAAGACAGGCTCTACTTTCAATAAGGAAGCAATTGCATCGGTGAGCTGAATTTCACCGCCTGCGCCAGGCTTGAGATTGCGAATATGAGCAAAGATGTCAGATGACAGCACATAGCGTCCAACCACCGCTAGATTCGATGGGGCATCCTTTGGTTGTGGTTTTTCAACAATGCCATTCAGGCGATAGATGCCTTTGACAATTTCACTGCCATCAACAATCCCATAAGAGCTACTCTTAGCAGGATCAATTTTCTCTACTGCAATAACAGAACCGTTTTGCTCTTCAAATACCTTGAGCATTTGTTTAAGCACTGGCGGCTGGCCATCTAATAAGTCATCTGCCAAGATGATGGCAAAGGGTTCGTCGCGTACTAATTTCTCTGCACATAAAACGGCATGACCCAAGCCCAATGCTTCTGCCTGTCTGACATATACGCAGTCAACATGACTCGGCTTCACGCTGCGAACGATTTCAAGTAAAGCCTGTTTATTTTTTGCTTCTAGCTCAGCTTCTAGTTCATATGCCTTATCAAAGTGATCTTCAATCGCGCGTTTGCTACGACCCGTTACAAAAATCATCTCAGTAATGCCTGCAGCAATCGCTTCTTCAACCGCATACTGAATTAAAGGTTTATCAACGACGTTGAGCATTTCCTTAGGGCTGGCTTTGGTAGCTGGCAAAAAGCGCGTGCCCAAGCCTGCGACAGGAAAAACTGCTTTAGTAATGGCTTTGGTGCTTAAAGGCATTTAGGGTCCGATCTTTATTGAAGTCGCTCTAATTGTGCAACAAGCTTCTGATGGTTTTGTTCGAAGCCTGCAAGGCGTTGTTTTTCTTGGGCTACGACCTCTACTGGGGCTCTAGCGACAAAGCTTTCATTTGTCAGTTTAGCCCTTGCTTTAGAAATTTCATTGGCTAGGCGCTCGATCTCTTTACCTAAGCGAATGCGTTCTGCTGCCACATCTACCTCAATTTTCAGGAGGAGTTTGAGGTCGCCAACTAGTGCCATAGGAGCGCCAGGCGCATCTTTTTCAAGGGCAGATTCAGCGCTATAGATTTTGACTTCAGATAACTTGGCTAAGGCCAAGAGATAAGGTGTAGCCTTTTGCAAGAAAGCTTCAGGACCACTAATCCATAAAGGTACTTTTTGGCCGGGGGGCACCTGCATCTCACCGCGGAGATTTCTGCAGGCATCGACGATGGCTTTAATTTGTGTAACCCAAGCTTCGCTTTTCTCATCTATTTTTTCAGGCTGTGCCAGGGGGTAGGCTTGGAGTGCAATACTTTGTTTTTCTTCCTGCGCAATGACTTTACCTGTCTTGGGAGCCACTGTTTGCCACAGTGTTTCAGTAATAAACGGAATGAGTGGGTGTGCCATACGCAAAATAGTTTCAAGTACGCGTAATAAAGTTCGACGAGTAGCGCGTTGCTGTGCTGGTGTTCCAGTTTGTAGTTGAACTTTCGCTAGCTCTAAATACCAATCGCAATATTCATCCCACACAAACTGATAAATGCTACCTGCAATATTGTCAAAGCGATAGTTTTCAAAACCTTTAGCAACATCAGCTTCAGTTTTTTGCAGAATTGACACAATCCATTTATCGGCTGGAGAGAAGTCTAGATAGCCATCAGGGCCACACTGATTGTCACAAGGGGCAAAGCCATTATCTTCATCGCCCCCAGGGCAATTCATGAGAACAAAGCGAGTGGCATTCCAAAGCTTGTTACAGAAATTGCGATAGCCTTCACAGCGTTTTTGATCAAAATTAATATTGCGCCCAAGCGATGCGAGTGAGGCAAAAGTAAAGCGGAGTGCATCGGTACCAAATGCGGGAATGCCATCGGGAAATTCTTTTTTGGTCTTCTTGCTAATGCTTTCTGCTTGTTTGGGGTTCATTAAGCCAGAAGTTCTCTTGCCAACCAGCTCATCAATCTGAATGCCATCAATCAGGTCAATCGGGTCTAAGGTATTGCCTTTAGACTTGCTCATCTTCTGGCCTTCTGCGTCTCTTACTAGACCATGAACATAGACGGTATGAAAAGGAACCTTACCGGTGAAGTGGCAGGTCATCATCACCATGCGCGCGACCCAGAAAAAGATGATGTCAAAACCAGTCACCAATACTGATGATGGCAAAAAGTGTTTGAGAGCTGGGGTTTGTTCAGGCCAGCCCAAGGAGCTAAAAGGTACCAAAGCAGAGCTAAACCAGGTATCCAATACATCAGGATCACGATGCAGTTGGCCGGTGTAGCCAGCTTTTACTGCTTGAGCCTTAGCATCCTCTTCAGACCGAGCTACAAAGATTTGACCATCATCGCCATACCAAGCAGGTATCTGATGGCCCCACCAGAGTTGGCGTGAAATACACCAGTCTTGAATATTTTCTAGCCATTGAGAGTAGGTGCTAATCCAATTTTCTGGAACCAGCTTGATATCGCCTTTAGTCACTGCATCTAAAGCGGCGCCAGCAATCGATGAGCCAGGTTGATATTGGTTATCAGGACTTGGTTTAGAAACTGCCACAAACCATTGGTCAGTGAGCATCGGTTCAATAATGGTGTGAGTTCGATCGCCACGTGGCACCATGAGTTTATGGGGCTGAACTTTTTCTAGTAAGCCAGCAGACTCAAGATCGGCCACCACTTGTTTGCGTGCAGCAAAACGTTCCATACCTTGATAGGCAGCAGGAGCGTTCTCATTAATCTTGGCATCTAGAGTGAGAACATTAATTAATGGCAGTTGATGGCGCTGACCTACTGCGTAGTCATTAAAGTCATGAGCAGGTGTGACTTTGACAACACCGGTACCAAAGTTCAAATCAACATAGTCATCGGCAATGATCGGAATTTCACGATGACATAAAGGGAGGTTTACGGATTTACCAATGAGATGTTTATAGCGCTCATCTTCGGGATTGACCATGACAGCAACGTCACCTAGCAAGGTTTCTGGGCGCGTAGTGGCGACAGTGAGGTGACCAGAGCCATCGGTCATTGGATAGCGGATATGCCACATCGAACCATCTTCTTCTTCACTTACTACTTCGAGATCGGAAACGGCAGTACCTAATACTGGATCCCAGTTCACTAAACGCTTGCCACGATAAATCAAGCCTTGCTCATGAAGTCTTACAAATACTTCCACCACGGCTTTGGACATTTTGCTGTCCATCGTGAAATATTCTTTACCCCAATCAATCGAGGCACCAAGGCGACGAATTTGACGGGTGATTGTTGAGCCGGATGTTTCTTTCCATTCCCAAACTTTTTCTAGAAATTTTTCACGACCTAGGTCATGGCGAGAAATCTTTTGTGCGTCGAGTTGGCGCTCCACCACAATCTGCGTAGCGATTCCAGCATGATCAGTGCCAGGTACCCATAAGGTATTTTTGCCTGACATACGTGCATGCCGCACCAAGCCATCCATGATGGTTTGATTAAAAGCATGACCCATATGAAGGGTGCCTGTGACATTGGGGGGAGGGAGTTGTATAGAAAAATCGCCCTTATTGACATCCATACTGGCATCAGCAATCCCTCTGCGCTCCCATTCGGGTCCCCAGTAAGATTCAATTGGGGCTGGCTCATAGGATTTGGCGAGTTCGCCCTCCGAGTTCGTCGCTGGAGAATTAGGGGTATTTAAGGCATTTGGCATAAGAGGCAAATTATAATTGGGACGATGTACTCAGACTTGCTCGCGAACCTCAACCCAGAACAGCGCGAGGCAGTAACCCTCCCGCCCGTCAATGAAAATGGCCAGGCCCAATCCGCCATGATCTTAGCTGGGGCAGGCAGCGGCAAGACGCGCGTCTTGACTACCCGTATCGCTTGGCTGATCCAAACCGGACAAGTTTCCCCTATTGGAGTCTTGGCAGTGACCTTTACCAATAAGGCTGCTAAAGAGATGATGCTCCGTCTGAGCGCGATGTTACCGATTAACACTCGGGGAATGTGGATTGGAACCTTCCATGGTCTATGTAATCGTTTATTGCGAGCCCACCATAAAGAGGCGGGATTACCCTCTACTTTTCAGATCTTAGATACCCAAGATCAGTTATCGGCCATTAAGCGACTTTTAAAAGGTTTGAAGGTTGATGATGAAAAATACCCACCCAAACAGTTGCAATACTTTATTGCTCATGCAAAAGAGCGCGGCCAGCGCGCTAAAGATTTATCGGTGGGTGATGATTTTCAGGCAAAGATGGCACAACTCTATGCTGCCTATGATGAGCAGTGTCAGCGTGAAGGTGTAGTTGATTTTGCCGAACTACTGCTTCGTAGCTACGAGCTCTTAAAGTATAGCGAGCCGATTCGGACCCATTATCAAGAGCGCTTTCGACATATCTTGATTGATGAGTTTCAAGATACCAATGCTTTGCAATATGCTTGGCTCAAATTACTTTCTGGACATGATGCCAGCCGTGTGAATGTGAGTGGTATGGGCAGTAGTTCAGTCTTTGCTGTGGGTGATGATGATCAAAGTATTTATGCTTTCCGTGGTGCTGATGTAGAAAACATGCGCCTATATGAAAAACAATTTCATCCGATGATGGTCAAGCTAGAGCAGAACTATCGTTCACATGGCCATATTCTGGATAGCGCTAATCATTTAATTGCCAATAACTCAGAGCGCTTAGGAAAAAACTTACGCACGGATGCTGGCCTTGGAGAGCCAGTACGTATTTATGATGCGCCCAGTGATCATGCGGAAGCGGCATGGCTGGTCGATGAAATCAAAGCCTTAGTTAATAGTGGCATTAAGCGGACAGAAATTGCTTTGCTGTATCGAAGTAATGCTCAGTCACGCATTATTGAGCACGCTTTATTCTCGGCAGCTATTCCATATCGCGTATATGGTGGTTTACGATTCTTCGAGCGTGCAGAAATCAAACATGCTCTTGCCTATTTGCGACTTCTTGAAAATCCAAATGACGACACTTCATTCTCACGAGTCGTGAATTTTCCGACGCGGGGTATTGGAGCTAGATCGATTGAGGCTTTACAAGATGCTGCAAGAGCTCAGCAATGCTCCCTCTATTTGGCCGCCTCCTCATTAGAAGGTAAGGCGGGTGCGGCACTGGGAGGCTTTGTGCGCTTAGTGGATCACATGCGTGAGGCCACGCGTCACAATACTCTGCCTGAAACTGTTGAGTTCGTTATTCAACATAGCGGCTTGATCCAGCATTATTTGACAGAGCGTGAGGGTCAAGACCGTGTTGAAAACTTGCAAGAATTAATTAATGCTGCGACGGCATTTATTGCCGAAGAGGGTTATGGTCAAGATGCCGCTGCAGCGATGTTGCCTGGTGAAAATGCTCCAGGGATCGTTGAAGTTTCTCCCTTGGCCGCTTTCTTATCCCACGCTTCTTTAGAGGCTGGCGATAACCAGGCCCAAGCTGGGCAGGACGCAGTGCAACTCATGACAGTGCATTCAGCGAAAGGCTTAGAGTTCATCTCCGTTTTTAT